>JAJYTS010000131.1 GCA_021792935.1 Bacillota bacterium
CTACTTGCGGCGCAGACTCGATGAGACCGCATGCACGACTCGTGAGGCGCTGCGCCGGCACGAGCTTCCCGGACCCGGCCGCCGTTTCGCCCCGAAAAGAAGCGTAGCGGTGCCCCAAGGCGACGATGGTTGAAGGCGTCCCATAACCCCGGGCAGGAACCTTGATCGTAGCGCCCACCTCGATAACGGCAATACGACAAAGCCCCAAATTTCTCGGAGCCTCATCAGCCTATGTGATATTCCGTCGATTTTTGGCTCGAATATAGAGAGACCGATGATGGTATCGAAGAGCCGACAAAGCCCGCCACCTCGACTCCAGGCTAATCGCTATGCGCCGTGGCGATTCTGCGTGTTCTGAGTATCCCGCAGCAGAGCGAAATCGGTCTCTTTCAACTTCCTCATCACTGGCACGGACAAAATGGCCAACGGAATCCCCGTCAAGATGAGTATGAAGACAAGAAAGGCCATGCGATACATCCTCCTTTAACGCACACGAAGAAAGTTTTGAGACAAAAACTTCCCTTCCCAGCATATCACATTATCAGTCCCGGCGGTCGCCTGTCATGCCATTTCATTCACACCGCAAGACAGAGTCGGACGGCTTGCATCAGCGGGATAGGTTCTCCACCCTCCTCCGAAAGAAGATTGCACATACAACATCTAGTAGCACAATGTCGTGCTGTGCCCGCCATCTAGACCGCCCTGAGCCATCAATGACTCTCATTTCTCATCCGTGTGGGTGCCCCGAACCCGGGGCATGGAGGTCTCCGGTGACGATGGCCATTTCGGGAACGCTTCGTTCTAGTCAGACTGTGCAGCGCCCGCGCCCCGAAACGAATACGTTACCTGGACGTGGCTGGGATCGCGCGTCATGACGGGGCGTCCACGATTAGCGAAATCCACTCCTCGCCTCGTTAAGCCCCGCGTCGCTGTCCAGGAAAAGTTAGGACCGGTCCGCCATAAATACGCGTTGACGACACGGCGCCGGCCCTATCACTGACACCTTCCGTCACCGGCAGAGCGAACTGCCGGAATCAAGCTCCCTCGTACACAATGGCATTGCTGTCTAACACCAACACCCGTTCGGTAAATTTACGGTAGCTTTCCCAAAGCTTTATCCCGCTTTTACCCCAGAGTGCCCTAAAGCCGCTACAGTGAAATCAAGCCGGGCACGATTGTTAGGACGACGCGTAGGAATGCCCTGTGAGGCCTCGGGATTGGCCTTCGTTCTGCGTATTAGTGACCATATCCCTCTCCGGTATTGAAATTGCACATTCCATAAGGAGGACGATCATGCATTCTACACACCGGACAATCAGTATGGGAATTGCGTCGGGAATAGCTCTCTGCACTCTCTTAGCCGCCTGTGGAACGACCACCACTACTAGTGCCGCGGCAAAGTCGGTCGGCCACAAACACCGTGTCGTTCACATTACCTATTGGGCGGGGCACAGCTCAGGAGCCTTGTATCAGGCAGTAAAGGCTGAGGTGCGCCAGTTCAACTTGACTCACCCGGACATCCAAGTGACCTTCCACCCCATCGGCGCCTCGCATCATGGGCTGGCAGCGTTCGAAGCAGGACAGGCGCCCAATGTCGGCATGTTGAGTGAATGGATTGTGCCCCAGCTAATTCACGCAGGGGCCATTATCAAGCTCAATCCCTGGATCAAACGACCCGATGGACTTACCGAAGCCCAAATTAGGAAATACTACTACCCGGTCATCTGGAATGACATGAAAGAACCCAACGGAGCTCAGTACCTGATGCCACTCGAAAAAAAGTCCCTCCTTGTCATCTACTACAACCGGTCGTTGTTTAAACGGGCGGGAATCATGTCGCCTCCTAAGACTTGGGCGCAGGTCGGCCAAGACGCCGGAAAGATTACCGCATTAGGTCCCAAATATCACGGAATCGCATGGACCCCATCATTACGTCAATACCTCGACATCGTTAAAGCCGACGGTGGAAAAGTCTTTGCTTCCAAAACACACCGCACCCGCTTTGCATTGGACAATCCCCAAGCCCAGGCCGCATTAACCATGCTGCGGGCTTGGATCAAGAGCGGTCATATGATCTTGACGTCTGGCTACCAGTATCAATTGGACTTCGGTACCGGAGACATCGGTATGTTGATTGACGCGTCTGCGGGTTATACCTACGACAAGGGTTCGGTTGGCGGAAAGTTCGTCATGGGCGGCGTGCCAGCCCCATCCGGCTCGTCGGGCCACCCCTACCAATATATAAACGGTGCGTCGCTGGCCATGTTCAACGTAGGAACCCAAGCTCAGAAACAGGCCTCGTGGACCTTTATCAAGTGGTTGTCTTCACCGTCGACCAACGTCTACTGGGACGAGCACACCAACTACCTGCCGCTGGGTCCGGAAGAGTACAACATGATGAAGTCCTTCTACACGTCGCACCCAGCAGAGGCCGCAAGCTTTAGCAACCCCAGGTACTGGTGGTACAAGCCCCGCAACGCTAATTACGAGGCGGCTAAAGCCCAGATGGAATCACCGTACGACAAAGCGCTGAACGGTCAAATTAGCGTCTCGGCAGCACTAGCCCAAATGACCAAGATTGGCACCAACTATCTGACAGGAAAAGTCAAGGGGTAACCGTCAATAGGCACCTGGGGCTGTTTCAAAGGGTTTTTCTGAAAGCTTGGTCCATTAATCCAAAGGCAAGGCGGAGACCCTCCCTGCCGCTGATCTTTCGTCAAATGGTCCGGCTATCAGACGGCATTAACGTGACATCCCTTTTAATCAGCCCCTGACGTTATTTGAGGGGGAAAGCACTTGGACCAACCACTAATGGAGCAGATGGCCATCGGCCGATCTCAACAACACCGGGCAATTCCAATGCAACCAAAAATGGCCTGGGCAACACCGATTCTGTTCCTGTTGCCCACGTTTACCTTCCTTATCGTCTTCACGTACCTACCGGCCGGGGTTTCTCTTGTCTTGGGCTTTTACCATTACCATCTCCTTGGGTTGACATCCTCCCCACGGCTAAAGCCGGGGGATTCCTGAGCCTCGCGGCATCAGGTTCCTGCTTCATCGCACCATTGCTTCTTAGGGCCATGGGCCGGTCGTCCACAAGTGGGTGCTCCCCAGGCT
>JAJYTS010000038.1 GCA_021792935.1 Bacillota bacterium
GGGCTGCTCCTAGTACGAGAGGACCGGAGTGGACGAACCGCTGGTGTGCCCAGTTGTGCTGCCAAGCGCAGTGCTGGGAAGCTAGGTTCGGGAGGGAGAAGCGCTGACCGCATCTAAGCGCGAAACCTGCCCCAAGATGAGGAATCCGTATCCGGCTTAGGCCGGATCGCCGACCCCCGCAAGACCAGCGGGTGGATAGGCGGACCGTGGACGTCCTGTAAGGGATGGAGCGAGTCCGTACTAATCGGTCGGTCGTCTTTCTCCTCGGAAGTTGTGGACGTCCGCCATTGTGGTCGGTGCGTCGCGCCGCGAGAGTTGACCCGTTCCCATGCCGCACACGGTCGTCCCCCTCGCGTACGCTGAGACTACTGGTCCCGCAGGGGACTGGGATCATCAGGCCGTGCCGACCCATTTTCTTGACCCTCGATCTGAGGGTCTTTCTTTTTTGGTTTGGGTTGAATGGTCTCTTGCCTCATCGCGAGTGATACAGCTTGTTTTGGGCAAAATGTCGTGGGCTCAACCCCTGAGGTAGAAGGCCTTCGCGCACATACGAGCCAGAGGTCGCATCGTAAAGTGTTTTTTGCCATTGGTCAGCAGCCTTGACATCCCGGCCAAGCGGTCATGTTATATCGTCATTAAATCAGCGGAAATTCGAGTGGTTCCGGCCAGGGGCTGCTCGCTTTTTTGCGCACAGATGGATGCACGTTAGGGGCCACTCACCAAATATCCGTATCCGTGCGTACGACAACCTCTCCGGTCGTATGGCATTGATCTGTTGGACTATAGTTGCGAGACGGGGCTGCAGCGATACTAAAGCGCGATCGGGATACGGTGACGGCACTCCTCCCTGCCCGTAAGGGCAAAGCGGCAGTGCCGTCATTGGAATAATGCTCCTATTGGTTAATCCTCAGCGGCCGATAAAGGAGATTGCCCGGTGTGGTAGGCGCGATGTCCGTGAAGTCTCCAGTCCAGCCCTTCGGCCTCTTCAATGGAGCTAACCCGCAGCACTTTAAGCCGCCGCATCGCCCCGAGGGCTAACGCCGTCACTCCGAATCCCCAGATGGAGATGACCACGGTGCCCAGTGCTTGAACTTCCAGCAGGTGAAGTCCTCCTCCAAAGAAGAGGCCGCCATGTGAGGCGAATAAGCCCACGGCAATCGTTCCAAACGCGCCTCCGAAAGCGTGCACCGGAACCGCCCCCACCGGATCATCGACCTGCATGCGTTCAATGAGGCTGGTTGCCAGCGCGACCAGAATACCGGCCAAGGCTCCAATAATCAGGGCGGCCGCTGGCCCCACCGACGCACAACCCGCGGTGATGGCCACTAAACCGGCGAGGACCCCGTTAATCGCCATGGTGGGGTCATAGGTGCCGTTAAATAGACGGACGAACATTATGGCCGAAAACCCGCCGATTGCTCCCGCCAGCATGGTATTAACAATAATGGTGCCAATTAAGGGAGAAAAAGCGCTTAGGGTTGATCCGGCGTTAAAGCCGAACCAGCCAAACCACAGAATAAACGTTCCGCCAAACGCCAGGGGCAGGTTGGAGGGTCGAAACTTCACCGGGTTAAGGTGAAAGCGGCCGATCCGCGGTCCAACCAGCGTGGCCGCGGCTAGGGCGGAGAATCCCCCGAACGAATGCACGACCGCCGATCCCGCGAAATCTATCATTCCTAACCGATGAAGCCATCCGTCTGGATTCCAGACCCAGTGTGCCGAAATCGAGTAGGCCAAGATGCCAATGACGACATACACCAGGTATGCGGAATACCGCATACGTTCGCTTACGGCGCCGGATACGATAGAGATTGCGGCAACGGCAAAGGCCAACTCAAAGAACCATAGTACCGGTGCCGGCAGATGCGGCACGGCGGCAATCGCACCGTGAAAGAAAAATCCCGACCAGCCCACGATGCCCACCCGCGAGTGGCCATACATAAGGCTGAAACCAACCAGACCGAAAACTAGCGCGCCCACAGTAACGTCGGCAATCACTTTCATAAGGATGGAGATGGTGTTTTTAGCCTGGACAAGGCCCGCTTCTAAGAGAGCGAACCCACCCTCCATAAAAAACACCAATGTGGCGGCGAATATTACCCATACTGTGTTAAGCGCTGTGATCATGGAACCTACTTCCCTCTTCGTGTAAGATTTTGAGAGTAATAATACCACAAATCTTACACAAATGCATATAAAACTGACATATTTTTGTGATGCCTAAAGACCCAACAGGGAAGGATGGGTAACTTGGCGGTCTTGGATAGGGATGAACTTGACATTGATTTGGTACGGAAAGGATGGTCATTGGTGCGCGGGCAGGATTTTCGCTGTTCGCTAACGCCCCTTTCCCATACTGAGAAGCCCTGAAGCTTAGTCTTTATGGGGGCTAAAAACCCTTTAGTCAGCGGCAGGGCCTTCGCGCGCCCCGTAAAATGAGGTGGGCGGCGGCTGACCGCGACTATCCGCGTGTGCTATTGTTCGAGAGTACGCGATGGGGGGCGGCGAGGGGAAAACCGCGCGTATGGCTCATGAGGGGCTCGCATGAAGTGGCCTACTCTTTCACATAATGGAGGCTTCCTGATGAATCCTGTTAAAGTTTTGCACATTTCTGACCTGCATATTGAGTCCAAGCCAGCCAAACTATACCCCATAGTGCCGCAATCGCTGGATGGCATATCCGCTCAAATTAGGGCAAGCAAACCTGACATGGTGATTGTAACGGGAGATCTTACGTGTCATGGTAGTTGCGACAGAGAAGAGTTGGAGATGGCTAAAGCTTGGCTAGACGGCCTTGGCTTACCGTATATGGCCATTGCCGGCAATCATGATTTGGGACCGAATTCGCGCAGGGCGAAGCAACATCCCGGATCAGAATGCTATGATCCTCATCCCTTTGACACGACCCATTTTGCCCGAGTCTTTGGCACTGGTGTGGTTGAATCCCTCGATATTGGCCCCTGCCAAATTATCGGCCTCAACATTAGAAACGGCGACCCTGATAACGCATTGGCATTATTGGAAAATCAATTGTCGGCTGCTAAGAAACCTGTCATCGTGTTCGGCCATTATCCTGTCGTTCCCGTTCGCGATCACGGAGTTTTAGCAACCTTTGGCTTTAGTGACTATATCCCCGATAGTGTATCCCAGTTGCGGCAACTGCTAACCTCTCATCTTCAAGTAAAAATTTATGCTTGCGGCCACGTACATGTAAATTCCGCGACACCCATCACCAGACATTGCCTACAGATGTCTGCTGGCGCGTTGGGACCGGGGTCCAGCACCTATCGCAGCTTGGTCATTGATGCGGACGGCATTTCTTATCAAACTCTTTTTGGAGGGGGACCGTTAGGCTTTTGGGAGCATGTCGCGCCCGGCTTTGATGAGCCGCCGGAATATCAGCTAGGCAGCATCGATGAACGGATGGGGTCTATATCATTTTAAGAGTGAATCTCAGGCCTGGACTTTTCGTATCCACGCTCGAGAGGCGAAGCACTTACAGTCAGCCCATGCTAGCGGTCTGTGGGAAAAAGTGATAACGCGTTTTCGATAGACCGCATGGTGGCCGATAAATTGTTGAAGCTTTCCACCACAGGCTTGCCGAGCGCCTTTAGCTCAGACGCGGAATATTGTCCGGTCGCCACCAATAGGCATGGCAAGCGCAGGGCATCGGCGCTCGAAGCGTCTTTAGGGGTATCGCCAATAATCAATATGTCGCTGAATCGCGCCTGATAGAGAGACTTGGCGTTGGCAATGGCCTCTTTCAGAATGGCGGGACGGCTACGATGCACATCGCCAAATCCGCCTGTTTGGAAATATTTGGCTAGTCCATGCCGGAGTAATTTTTTGTGAGCGCCTTGTTCCACATTGCCTGTGCCCAACACTTGTCGGAATCCAGGGTACGTCCCGATATGGGTCAATAGTTCGTTCACTCCAGGTAATGTGCGTCCTTTGTTTTGTGTCAACTCTTGTTCCAGATATGAGAGATAGCGATCCTTGACCAAAGGCCAATCGCTTACCGGCTTGCCGCCGACCACCCGCAATGCTCTTTCCATGATGACGCGGTCACTTTCCCCGCCGGTTTCGTACACCAAATCCGATATCCCCACGTCTTGAAATCGCGCGAAATCGGAAATCGCGTGCAGACGGGCGCGCTTTCCCGCGCCACTCACATCCACAAGCGTCCCGTCGACGTCCCACACCAGTAAAATCATTAACAAATCTCCTTTGCTTGTTTCGTACCTGGTACAACCTTGCTTCGTGAGGAGCACCTTGGAAAATCACTCTGATGCTACCAATGAACCCCATACTTTTACGGGATGGGTCCGGTCCGCGTCCATAGATTTTGGGAAAAAATTTTATCTTTAACGCAGGACTTTTCTAATTTATCGCGAATTATTCCATAGATTGTGAGCAGTTTTTCTAGTTTGAGCATTTGTGCACTCCGGAAACAGTATATACGGCTAGCTACTCATTGTAAATCGCTTAAATGTTTCGTCGGCCCAGATACATGAGACTTCGGATAAGTTTTTCAATTCACCAAAACGGGGGGTTCTCAATTATGCAACGTCACCGGAAATCAGCTGCGTTGCTGGGAGCGGCGGGTCTTTTGATGGTGGTTTGCGGGGCATCCGCTCCTTCAGCCGCAAAAGCGCAATCTGCGTTTCCCAAGCAGAGTTTGACCATCTATGCGGCATTAACTACCGCGAACGGTGCTACGCTGACACAGGATTTTGAACGATATGACCCAAATGCCAACGTCACCATGGTGACTGGCGGCACCGGCACCATTTTGAGCCGCGTAGCCGCTGAACAAGCCGCCGGCGGTGTTCATGCCAACGTGATTATGCTGGCGGACCCTACCTCGATGGCTAGTTTATCCCAGGAGAAGTTGTTGGCGTCCTATGTTCCCAAAGGCACGAAAAACCTGGCGAAAAACCTTAAAGGCCCTGGCTGGGAAGCACCCTACTTGTTTAATAACGTGATTATTTACCACAAGGGGATGTCGCTTCCGATTCCCACGTCATGGAAGGATTTGACCAAACCCATCTACAAGAATGAGATTGAATTGGGCAATCCCTCTTATTCCGGCACGACGCTGGGTATGGTGGGCTATCTTTCGCAAACGCTGGGATGGAAATACTTCCACCAACTAGAATCGAATGGAGCGGTTTCGGTGGCTTCCACGAATACGGTGGGAGTTGACGTCGCGGCCGGAACCAAAGACATTGGCATCAGTTTGGATGTGGTGGCCCGCAACTTCGAGTCCGCCGGTTCTCCTGTCGGTATTGTTTGGCCTAAGGATGGAGCCGTTGTCGCACCCGCCCCGGTCGGTATAGTCGCCAAGAATAACAATGCCACGGCACGTATTTTCCTCAACTGGCTGTTTAGCAAGGCTGGTCAAAACGCCTGGCAGCGGATGGGGTACCAACGCGCCATTGGCCAGTCATTGCTGGTGCCGGCCCACACCAAAGTGGACAACCCAAACTGGACCAAGATTATGGCGCAGGAGACGACGATTTTAAATAACTTCCAGAAAATATTCGTACAATGACGCGTTTGTGGCAATCTCCTCGAATGGGCGGCCATCGAGTCTGGTCATGGATCGGAATCGGGGTACTTCTCGCGATATTTGGCATCATCATTTTGTGGCCCTTAGGAGAGCTTGTCACAGCCGCACTTGCGCAAGGGCTCGGCGTGGTCCGTGAGTTGGCCACGACCGAGACCGTGAGCGCGCTCGAAAACTCCGTCATTGCCAGTCTTTTGGCTACCATTCTGGCGCTAGCAATCGGACTGGGAATGGCACTGGTGGTGTTTGGGCTTAGCGAGCGCTCTAGAACCTGGTGGTTCACCATTGCCATGTTGCCCTTATTTATCCCGCCTTTCGTTGACGCCTTCGCCTGGCTGGAAGCGTACACACAAGGCGGATTGTCATCACAGCTCATGCACTGGAGCTTTAGTTGGCTGTACGGGTTTTGGGGAGTGGTCATATTGCTGGCGGTCCATACCGCTCCTCTTGCCTTGCTGTCGTTTTACGCGGCGCTTGGCCGCATTCGTGGTCATGCCTATAACGCCGCCCGTATATTCGGAGCGACCGGCACCCGCGCCTTTTTTACGGCGGTTTGGCCCCATATTAGATCCATAATTCCGAGTATTGGGGGACTCGTATTTATTTTTTGTATTGGCGACTTCGGAATCCCATTGGTGTTGGGACTGCCTGGCCATTTTCTCATGGTTACGACCGACATCTATCAGGATCTTTCCTATGCCGCCATTCCCGGAAGCTTTACCCAAGCGCTTTCGTTGTCGCTGAGCCTGGCCATTTTTGCCGTGGCCGCGATTGTTATTCAAAGAATCGTGGGAACCCAGGAGACGACTCTAGCCGCGGTCGGAGCGCACCCATGGTCTTCCAATCTTTCCAGCCGTGCATCAAAAATTGGTGTGGGAGCTGTGGTTGGCTATCTATTGTTCGTTCTCGTCTTTCCGTTTTTGTCATTGATGCTGACCGCGCTGGTTCGAGCGTACGGCCTGGTAGCCACCGCGCCGCGAAATTGGACGCTCGCCAACTTTACCGCCTTGATACGAGGGTCCGTGGGGTTGGCTATTCTCCATAGCGTGCTTCTGGCCGCCGCGGCCGCCACTGCCTTGGCCATTTTAGGGGTTGTGCTGAGCGAGGTTATTAGGAACTATGTTCGACTCGCGATTGTGCAAAGTGTCATTTGGATTCCTTATACGGTGCCGGGTTCCGTTATCGGCATCACCATGATTCTTACGTTCAACCGCTGGTTTTATGGGACGTTTTTTATCATCTTTCTCGCCTATCTGGCGAAATTTTGGGGGTTGATGGATCCGTTAATCGCCTTTCGGAGAGACGTTCCGAAATCCCTAGAGCGGGCGGCAAGAATTTTTGGCGCAAAGGCCGGGCGGACGTATTGGACGGCGGTGTGGCCTTGGATGAGTTCGCTTACGGGTTCATTATGGCTTCTCGTATTTATCAACGCTCTTTATGAGCTCACGATGTCAAGTCTTCTGTATACTCCTCGAACGGAAACACTGGCCGTAGTGGTCCTTAATGCTCAGCAGCAAGGTAATGTCACGACGACAGCGGCCGTCGGCACGTTAATCGCGTTATTGATGATGGCCGGCGCGGTATTGATTAACGTAGGATCGCGACGCCTACGGGCATCGTCCAAGGAGAGTGAAGTGGTTGGCTAAACAAGATGATAGGGTCGAGAGGGCGGCACCCTTGTCATTGGCCCTGTGTGTCGAAAATTTGTCGGTGCGAATCAACCATAATCAAATTCTCAAGGATTTGACGTTTGAGGTGGCTCCGGGGGAATTGTTGGCGATCCTAGGGCCTTCTGGATCGGGCAAGACGACGCTGCTCAACGTTCTTGCGGGGTTTGTCCAACCAGAACAGGGGACCGTTCGCCTGGGGGACACCATCATTTCATCCCCCGATCATGTGGTGCCGTCAGACCAGCGGGGGATCGGATTTGTTTTTCAATCGTATGCGCTGTGGCCTCATCTGAATGTGTTGGACACGGTTGCCTACCCGCTATTGCGGCAGGGCGAGGCCCGTGCCCACGCGCGTAAACAGGCTTTGGAAATACTGACACGCCTAGGCTTGGATCCTCTCTCCCGCCGGCTTCCCCATGAACTTTCTGGAGGGCAGCAACAGCGGGTGGGACTGGCCCGCGCCCTGGCGGCCAGACCCAGGTTGTTGCTGTTTGACGAACCAACGGCCAACCTGGATGAATTCTGGAAAGTAGATTTGCAGATGGAAATACGTCAACGGCAGCGGAGCTGGGGAGCCACCGGATTATATGTGTCGCATCATGTTCCGGAGGCATTTAGTGTGGCTGATCGGGTGATGGTGTTGGCACAAGGGCAAGTCCGGCAAATTGGGTCTCCATTAGAAATTTACCAAGAGCCGGAGGATAAAGTGGTGGCTGATATTTCCGGGTCCTACTCTCTTGTTGACGGGGTTGTCGAAAGTGTTCCGCGGTCCGGGACGGCTGTGGTTAATCTCATGGGTCAATCATTTCCAGTGTCTATTAATCAAGGGATCGCCGCCGACACCAAGAAGTTTATCTATCGGCCGGAGTGGGGGATGATAGGGGACGACGGGCTATCGGCCAAGGTTGTCGACATGCGCTTTCAAGGAAGTTTCGTGGACTATTTTCTTCAGATTGACGATATCCAGTTGCAGCATCGGCAGTTGGGGTCGCCCACACTCCAAGTCGGCGAGCAAACTCATTGGAAACCCAAACGGTTGGCACGGTGGTCTGGCGGCAATTAGCGGCCCCTTTGTGCGTTTCACTTCTGGGACGTGTTGCCGACCCCATTTATGCCGTACACGTTTTTGGCCCGGCCGTCTCAACCCCCGGGGGTGATCGTCAATTCCCCGCGCTCATGGACGCCATGGTCAAAAATCCCATCAGGCATTGGGGAGTTTAGGATGCAGAGGCTTGGGCATTTTCCATCATGACGATGGACGTTTGGCTGACGCCGTTGGGTTTCAACCCAGACGCTGTCGTCATGACCGCAATTGGCGTTTCAGTTTGCTTTGGCAGGCCTTCAATACCCCGGGTGATTTCCTTTAAAGGAGCGCGGTCAGGCTTTTTGTCATAATGGGGATGGGATGCTCCACACCATCAGGGTTGTAAATTAACTATTCATCAAATGGCGCTGCTGGTCGGTCTAAGGCTGGGCCAGCGATTTTCCGAGCCCCTTGTGAGTCAGTGGAAAAATATGTGATGATTTGGGAAACGACCTGAATCCCTAGGAGGGCTCTGTACGGACTCACGATTACTCTTTAAAGTGTCCAAATGGTACTACGAAGACAACCTCACGCAGGAAGACATCGCGCGAAAGGTTGGAACTTCGCGATCCACTATTTCTCGTCTCCTCACCCAAGCGAGGCAGCAAGGAATAGTGAAAACTATTGTGGCCAACCCCAATGTTGAGGAGTTCGATATCAAACTGGAAACGTATCTGGAGACAACTTTCCAATTGTCCGAGGCCATTGTCTGCAATTGTGATCAACCCCGTTGCGGCGCTGTTTTAGGCGCGGTGGCCCGCGATATTTTAATGCGTAGCATTGTGGATGGCCAATCTGTTGGTCTTTCCTGGGGACGCTCGGTCGCGGCCATGGTTGAATCTGTTCCTTCCGACGATTCCAAGAAAGATCTGACCATTATCGCTCTTTCTGGGGGGGTCGGGTCGACTCAGCACAACTATTTGGGCAATACCTTGGTTTTGAAACTGGCTGAACGCTTGCACGCCCACGCTCTCCCGCTTGAGGCACCGGCCATTGTCCAGCATGATGAAGCCTATACGAGTTTAGTCCACGAACCCGCCATCGCCCGCGTGCTAAAACGGGCCTGTGAGGTTGACGTTGCCGTGGTGGGAATCGGGGTGGTGGGGATATTTTCTACGCTGACAACTCTTGAATATTTAGACCCCAAGAGTGTCGACTATTTGAAACGGGAGGGCGCCGTCGGCGATATCTGTTCACGATTTTATCGTTTTGACGGAGATCTTGTTCAAAGTGATATTGACGACCGCACCATCGGTATTACTCTAACCGATCTAAAGAAGATCCCCCGTGTTATCGGGATTGGATGGGGAATGGAAAAGGTTGACGCTCTTCTGGGAGCACTGCGCATGGGGGTTTTGGATGTTCTGGTGACTGACCGGGATACGGCGGCACAAATGCGCGACAGGCAAAATGAAGGTCAACCGATGCGTAACTACGTCCCCGGCTAATACAACGCGTCAACAAATTTGATGTGTAACACGACCAATATGAGCAGTGTAGCTCTATGACCGCCTACCAAATCTTGCAGGATATCGGCGATGCGACGCGAGCAATTTTGGAACGGATGTTCTTTGGCTTAGCCGCCTGCTAATAAGGTCATGCAAATCCCGTCCTCTTGGCCGAGGTTAGCACCTATGCGCTGAGCTTAGCGTAACTACCGATGCCGCTGGTTATCCGCCCAGCCCATCCACGGGTCCCGGACTTTGACTTGGAGCACCGCACTGGACCGGCCGACCAATGCCCCCCACTTCCCGTCGAAGGTGGCGACGTAATGAAGCGCTTCCCCGACCATATCTGGGCGCCCAAAATAATGATGGCGCGCCATGAGCGCCATCCATCGGGGGTCACGAGGCGCACAATCACCCGTCGGACACGCTCTTTCATCGTTTCTTGGGGCACGGACACGCCCCGACTAGAGACTCGCATCATCTATTCCATATTCTTGGTGTACAAAATTTTCGGGTTTACCGCAGTATTGAGGCTGACATCGCACAATCGGCTGATGGTCCTCGACTTTGACGTAGTCCTGGTTGCCGTGTGCCATGGGGAGGAATTTACTCCTATTTGTCGAAGGTTGTGGTATAGCGTGTCGAACGTATGACTATCCCACCCGCTTAAGGGGGATCCGGAAATTTGATACGGCTTGAAGGGGTTAGCAAGCGCTACGCGAACGGGCATCATGGACTGATGGATGTGACGCTGACGGTTAATCGCGGCGAATTTGTATTTTTGGTGGGCCCATCCGGGGCTGGCAAGTCCACCTTGATACGTCTATTGTATGGTGAGGATCGGCCAACCTCGGGGCAGGTGGTGATTGACCAATTTCGTCTGCAAAAAATGACCTGGCGTCAATTGCCACGGCTACGCCGGCAATTGGGGATTGTTTTTCAGGACGTTAAGCTGTTGCCCGCCCGTACCGTATATCAGAACGTGTCATTTGCCATGGAAGTGGTGGGGGCTTCCCGCAAGGAAGTTACTCGGCGCGTTCCCCAGGTTCTGGAATTAGTGGGGTTGTCACGGCAACGCGATAGTTTTCCTGATCAACTATCGGGGGGAGAACAACAGCGCGTAGGCATAGCCCGTGCCTTGGTGAACCAGCCCATTTACGTGTTGGCGGATGAGCCGACCGGCAATTTAGATCCAGAGACGGCCGCCGATATCATGCGGCTTTTCCTGGAAATTAATCGGCGCGGGGCCACGGTGGTCATGGCCACTCATGCCAGAGATTTGGTCAATCAATTGCAGAAGCGGGTGATCGCTATCGAAAGCGGTCAGGTTGTGCGCGATGAAGTAAAGGGAGCATACGGTTATGACGCGTAACAGCCTCGGGTATCTTGTCCGCGAAGCCGGTCGTGGCTTGACGCGCAACGTGTGGATGGCGGTGGCCTCGATTTCAACCGTTGCCATTTCGTTATTTGTTTTGGCGGTTTTTGTGGCGGTTAGCGCCAATGTGAATCATGTGACCACGCTTTTGCAAAACGAAGTGGAACTGCGGGTATTCGTTAAGCCACATACCTCGCGCTCCGTGGAAATGAATCTTTTAAAGCAGGCGCGAAATTGGCCGGACGTGCGCAAAGTGGAGTTCTTCAGCAAGCACGAGGCCGCTCAACAATTAAAAAAAGAATTCCCCCATCAGCAAGCGCTATTTGCCGTCATTGCCAAGTCGAATCCATTGTTTGACGGGTACGATGTTTATACCGGCTCCGCCAATGAAATTCCTCAGGTCGCCCAGCGTTTCTCGAAAGAGCCCATCATTCATAATGTGGTGTATGAGGGCAATGTGGTTAGTCGAATTACCCGCTTGAGTCATATCGTACGGTGGGCGGGGTGGATCGTGGAGGCGCTGCTGGCTCTTGCCACCATGCTAATTATTGTCAATACCATTCGTCTTGCCGTTTTTTCCCGTCGACGGGAAATTCAGGTGATGCGCTTAGTAGGCGCGACTAACTGGTTCATTCGCTGGCCGTTTGTGTTGGAAGGGTTGGTTATCGGATTTTTGGGCGCCGGTGCTGCCGAGGCGGTTGTCGCAGCCAGCTATGGTTGGGTATCATCCGCCGCGGCGGTCTCGGTGCCTTTTTGGCCCTTGGCGGGGATGCACTTGGTCATCGTGCGCACCAGTTTGTTTACCGGAATCGGGGGGTTCATGGTGGGCGGTGTTGCCAGCCTAATTGCCCTGCGGCGGTTTCTTCGCGTTTAAACTGCTATAATGAGAAGTTGAACAAAGGGCGCGAATAGCGTACATTTGTTCATGATGGTGTCCTGCTTCATGGGTATTCTGGGGCGGAAGAGATTCTCTGATGAAGACTGGTCTTGAGTGGTCAGTCTTACGTGCCGGACGCGCCGTCCGAGAGGTAAAGGCGTCGACGTTACTTTACGTGTAGCGGGGTGTGCATGAAGGACCGACGGCTATGGGCATGGATTTTGGCAACGGTGCTTTTGATGGCGGTCTCCAGCGCCTCCACCTGGATGGTCGTGCGTGGCGCTAACCGGAGTGCCGGGGAAAACGTTCCCGCGACAATGCTGGATAGCCCGCAGTTTTCACGTTTTGTCTCGACCTATCGCTTTATTCGGTCTCAGTCCATTTGGCGAAATTCACCTAATCAATTGTTGGTTGGCGCCACCGATGGCATGGTCAACACTCTTCATGATCAATTCACCAATTATTTGTCCCGTTCACAGGCGACCCAATTGCGCCAGGAACTGTCGCCGTCTTATGTGGGAATCGGAATTGAGGCCGCTTTGTCCGAACCACCGGTTATTGATAAGGTGTTTTCGGGTTCTCCCGCCGATAAAGCGGGGCTTAAATCCGGCGACGTTATTATTTCCGTGGATGGCCGCGATACCGCGCATATGAGTCCGGCCTCGGTATTGAGCCTTATTCGCGGTCCGGTGGGATCTCAGGTTACGGTTGGGGTGAAGCAAGGTCAGAAGCGGCGGACGGTCACTTTGCGGCGTCGCGTTATTGACCTTCCTACCGTGACCAGCCGCATCCTGCCAGGCGGCATCGCCTATCTTGATATTGCGGAATTTGGCCGCGATACGGGGAGGGAAGCCCAGACCCAGTTTCACGCTTTGCTGAAGCGGCATCCCCATGGGATTGTTCTTGATCTTCGCGACAATCCCGGGGGCGAGGTATCGCAGGCCTTGGTTGTCGCCAACTTGTTTGTACCTAAGGGTCCGGTGGTAACCTTGAAATATAAAAACGCTCATGAGGATGTGACCTATAATTCTCAGGGACCGGGGACCCGATTGCCGGTGGTGGTGCTAGTCAATGGGGAAACGGCGTCGGCGGCCGAAATTTTGTCCGCCGCCATTCAAGAGCGTCAGGGCGGCAAGCTGGTGGGGACCCGAACTTATGGCAAGGGCATTGTGCAGGAGGTTATTCCTTTGACGGGAGGCGCTTCATTAAAGTTGACGGTCGCCCGCTACTACACGCCCGATGGCAAATACATTGAGCACGTGGGGCTGAGACCCAACGTGGCCGTTTCTGAGCCCAGCGATGTCTTGCCCTCGGATGTGCCGAATCAAGATCCCCAGCTAAAGGCGGCTGTGCAGGTGTTAAAGTCAATGATGGGGAAATAGCGGGGCGGCTGGTGGACTGTCCGCTTGAAGCCGGAGGAAGCCTGGGGGTTGGGTAAACTAAGGAGGAGGCGTCATGGGGGAATATCGTCTGCATAGCCCATATGAGCCACGAGGCGATCAGCCGGAAGCCATTGAGGCGTTGGTGAGGGGCTTTCGCGAGGGCAAAGGCCAACAGGTGCTTTTGGGCGTGACCGGTTCGGGAAAAACCTTTACCATGGCCAATGTGATTCAACAAACGGGGTTACCCGCTTTGGTGGTGGCGCCCAACAAGACCCTGGCGGCTCAACTCGCTGGCGAGTTGAAGGCGTTTTTCCCCGACAACGCGGTTGAGTATTTTGTGAGTTACTACGACTACTATCAACCCGAGGCGTATGTTGTCACCACCGATTTGTATATTGAAAAGGATGCCCAAATTAACGATGAAATAGATAAGCTGAGGCATTCCGCCACCTCTTCCTTGCTGGAACGTCAAGATGTGATTGTGGTGGCGTCGGTGTCCTGCATTTATGGATTAGGATCCCCTCAAGATTACCGTGATTTGGTGCTCTCCCTTAGGGTCGGTCAGGAACGGAGCCGGGACGGCATTTTGCGCAAGTTGGTGGAAATTCAATATGATCGCAATGACATGAACTTCGTGCGCGGAAAGTTTCGTGTGCGCGGGGATGTTATTGAGATTTTTCCCGCCAACCGCAGCGAGCAAGCCATCCGGGTGGAACTGTTCGGCGATGAGATTGAGCGTATCCGCGAGTTTGACGTGCTGACGGGCGAAGTGCTGGGTGAGCGTGAACATGTGGCCATCTATCCGGCGTCGCACTATGTGATGGGAAAAACGCGGCGGGATCCCGCTCTAGACAGTATTGAGCGGGAATTGGAGGAACGCTTGAAGGTGTTGAAAGAGATGGGGCGCGACTTAGAGGCTCAGCGCTTGGAGCAGCGCACCCGCTATGACTTGGAAATGCTGCAAGAGGTGGGATTTTGTTCGGGAATTGAGAACTACTCGCGTCATTTTACCGGGTTGGCCCCCGGGGAAGCGCCATACACTCTTTTGGACTATTTCCCTAAGAAGTTCTTGACCATTATCGACGAATCGCATGTGAGTGTTCCGCAAATTCGTGGTATGCACAGCGGCGACCGTTCCCGCAAGGAAAGTTTGGTGGAATACGGGTTTCGCCTGCCTTCCGCCTTTGATAATCGGCCCTTGAAGTTTGAGGAATTTCAAAATCATTTGAGCAGCGTACTTTATGTGTCGGCCACCCCAGGTCCTTATGAACTGCGGAGTGCCGATCAAGTGGTGGAGCAGATTGTTCGCCCTACCGGGCTCTTGGATCCCAAAATCTCGGTGCGCCCCACCAAAGGCCAAATTGACGATTTGCTAGGGGAAATTCGCCGCCGGGTGGAGAAGAATCTGCGGGTTCTGGTGACCACTCTGACGAAACGCATGGCCGAGGATTTGACGGATTACTTTCGCGAATCCGGGGTTCGGGTCCGGTATCTGCATTCAGATATTGATACCATGGAGCGCATGGCCATTATTCGGGATCTGCGTTTGGGAGAATTTGACGTCTTGGTGGGAATTAACCTATTGCGGGAAGGGCTGGATCTTCCGGAAGTGGGTCTGGTGGCGATTTTGGACGCCGACAAAGAGGGCTATCTGCGTTCAGAAACATCTTTGGTGCAAACGGTAGGGCGGGCGGCACGCAATCTGGAAGGTGAAGTGATTATGTACGCCGATGCCCGCACCGACTCCATGGAGCGGGCGATTAGCGAGACCGATCGGCGCCGCGCTATTCAGCAGCGCTACAATGAGGAGCACAACATTATTCCTCAGGGGGTCACCAAGGATGTGCGCGACGTGATTACGGCGCTGCGGCCCGCTGGGGGTGTCGACAAAACTAAGACATTGAAAGAGTTGACGGCGCGCGAGCGCATTAAGATGGCTAATCAAATTCGCAAAGAAATGAAAGAGGCCAGCCGCAATTGGGAATTTGAGCGGGCGGCGGCCCTGCGCGATATGCTTATGGAATTGGAGGCGGAGCGTCCCATTAGAAGCGTTGAAGGGGGAAAGCGGCGTGGCTAGCGGGGTTATACGGGTGGTCGGCGCCCGTCAGCACAATTTGAAGAATATTACCGTGGAGATACCCCGCGACCAGTTAGTGGTTATTACCGGTGTTTCCGGGTCGGGAAAATCGTCATTAGCGTTTGACACCATTTATGCCGAGGGGCAGCGGCGATACGTGGAGTCATTGTCAAGCTATGCCCGCCAGTTTTTAGGACAAATGGATAAGCCGGAGGTGGACACCATTGAGGGGTTGTCCCCGGCTATCTCCATTGATCAAAAAACTACCAGCCACAATCCCCGCAGTACGGTGGGGACGGTTACGGAGATTTATGACTATCTGCGCGTATTATATGCACGGGCAGGACAGCCGCATTGCCCCAAATGCGGACAGCTCATTCAGCCGCAGATGGTTCAGCAAATTGTTGACCGGGTGATGACGCAGCCGGAGGGGACCAGGCTTGAGGTGCGGGCGCCGGTGGTGCGGGGACGCAAGGGCACTCATGAAAAGGTGATGGAAGACATTCGCCGGCTGGGCTACACGCGGGCGCGGGTAGACGGCGAGCTCATTGAACTGGAATCGCCGCCGGTTTTGACCAAGAATAAAAAGCATGCCATTGCCGCCGTCATGGACCGCATTGTCTTGCGGCCGGGCGTTGAGGCCCGGCTGGCGGAAGCGATAGAGCATGCTTTTGAAATCGCTGAGGGTCTGGTGGAAATTGGTCCTCCCGAAGGCGACGCGTCTTTGTTCGCACGCGACTTGGCATGCGCCAATTGTGGGATTTCATTGGAAGAGCTAAGCCCCCGCATGTTTTCATTTAATGCTCCGTTTGGGGCCTGTCCCGATTGCACTGGCCTGGGATTCAAGCAGGAAATTGATCCGGAATTGGTGGTGGACGCCGCCAAGTCATTGCGCGAGGGAGCGCTTTTTCCTCTGCATCGGGGTACCAGCCGTTTTTATCCGGATTTAATTTTAGCGTTGGCCGACACTTTGGGCATCTCTGCAGACGTGCCTTACTCCACGTTGTCCGAGCCGCACCAGCAAATATTGCTGCGCGGCTATTCCCGCCCTATTCCTTATGAATATGAAAGCATCTTTGGCCAGCGCCGACGCGAAACCATTATCTGGCAAGGATTGATTCCGATTTTGGATCGCCGCTATCGGGAAACGAATTCCGATGGTCAGAAGGAAGAAATTGAGGCTTTTATGACAGCACGGGCTTGCCAAACCTGTCAGGGGCACCGCTTAAAGCCGGAGGTGCTGGCGGTCACGGTCGGAGATTTGTCTATTGCCTCCCTGACCGATTTATCGATTCAACGGGCACGGGAATTTTTATCGGGACTCACTTTAGAGGGACGACAGCAGCGCATTGCCAGCCCCATTCTTAAAGAGGTGCAGGAGCGGCTGGGCTTTTTGATTGATGTGGGATTAGGCTATTTGACGTTGTCGCGGACAGCGGGAACCTTGTCGGGAGGCGAGGCGCAGCGCATTCGCCTGGCCACTCAGATAGGGTCTTCGTTAATGGGGGTGCTGTACATTCTGGACGAGCCCTCCATTGGGCTGCATCAGCGCGACAACGATCGTCTGATTCGCACCTTGAAGCGGCTGCGTGATTTAGGCAATACCGTTTTGGTGGTGGAGCATGACGAAGAGACGATGCTGGCCGCCGACTATTTGATTGATATTGGACCGGGTCCGGGTGTTTATGGCGGCCAAGTGGTGGCGGTGGGAACTCCGGCGCAGGTGATGGCTCACGAGCACAGCCTCACCGGCCAATATTTAGCGGGCTCCCGCACTATTGCGACTCCCAGCCATCGAAAGAGCCCGGGCGAGCGCTGGTTGGTCATTGAGGGAGCGACGGAGCATAACCTGAAGAACATTCACGTACGGATTCCTTTAGGGATGATGGTGGCGGTGACCGGAGTTTCTGGTTCCGGCAAGTCAACATTGGTGAATGATATCGTGCGGCGGCGGCTGGAAGTAGAATTGAATGGCGCCCGCAGCCGGCGGGTCGGGCGTCATCAGAGCATTCGCGGTCTGGAGCGCTTGGACAAAGTGATTGCCATTGATCAAAGTCCCATTGGCCGCACCCCCCGTTCCAATCCCGCCACGTACACGGGTGCCTTTGATTTAGTGCGGGAAATTTTTTCCGCGACTACTGAGGCTCAGATTCGCGGATACCGCGCCGGGCGCTTTTCTTTCAATGTGCGCGGAGGACGCTGCGAGGCTTGCCGGGGGGATGGAATTTTACGCATCGAGATGCACTTTTTGCCGGATGTCTATGTCCCCTGCGAGGTTTGCAAAGGGACCCGCTATAATCGCGAAACCCTGCAAGTGACTTATCGCGGAAAAAATATTGCGGAAGTGCTGGATATGACGGTGGACGAAGCCTTAACCTTTTTCCAGCATCATTCCCGGCTCAAGCGCAAATTGGACACACTGCATGATGTGGGGCTTGGGTATATTCGACTGGGTCAGCCGGCCACCACTCTCTCCGGTGGCGAGGCGCAGCGGGTAAAATTGGCGACAGAGTTGTCGCGTCGTTCCGATGGGCGCACCCTATATATGTTGGATGAACCCACCACCGGATTGCATGCGGAAGACATCCGGCATTTGTTGGAGGTGTTGGAGCGGCTGGTGGCGCAAGGCGATACCGTTCTCGTGATTGAGCATAATCTCGATGTGATTAAGCGGGCGGACTGGATTATTGATTTGGGACCTGAGGGCGGGGAACACGGCGGTGAAATTGTCGCGGAAGGTCCCCCGGAATTGGTCATGGAAGCCCCCGGATCTTATACCGGGCTATATTTAAAGCGCCACATCGAGCGTCATGAGGCTTTGGCCGACGCTCGCACCACCGCCTCACCCTAAGGGCAATCACGGCAGGAAGGAGGAAGCGGCGTTGTGGGGCGCCGCGCCTTATTGATGAGCAATCCCAAGTCCCCGGCCTTGGAGGCGAAAATCCAAAGCCTGCCCGCCAATCCCGGCGTCTATCTGATGAAAGACGCGGAGGGGGCTATTATATATGTAGGCAAGGCGGTGGTTTTAAAAAACCGGGTGCGCTCTTATTTTCAAGCGCCGGAACGTTTGGCGCCAAAAGTGCGGGCGATGATGCGCCATGTCGAAGATATGGAGTACATTGTCACCAGTAGTGAAGTGGAAGCCTTGATTTTGGAGGCTACCCTCATTAAGCAGATGCAGCCTTATTACAATATTCGCTTAAAAGATGACAAATCCTATCCCTATCTTCGCCTTACCTGGGAGGAAGACTTTCCCCGATTGTTAGTTGCCCGTAAACCGGGAACTGACGGCAGCCGCTATTTTGGCCCCTATCCACGGGCGCAGGCAGTGCGAGACACCATCCGCTTGTTGCGCAGGATATTTCCCATTCGCAATTGCACCAACCAGAAGTTTCGCAATGTCACCCGGCCTTGCCTTCAATATCACATTGGACACTGCCAAGCGCCCTGCATGGGGTGGGTTTCCAAAGAAGAATATCGTGAGATGATGCGGCGGGTGGAGCAATTTTTAGAGGGCCGGGCCGATGAGGTGGAGCGCGATTTGCTCAAGCGTTTGCAAGAAGCCGCCGACAATCTGCAGTTTGAAAAGGCGGCGGAGCTTCGCAATCAGATTCAAGCCATTCGCGAATTGCATGAGCCGCAAAAAAT
>JAJYTS010000039.1 GCA_021792935.1 Bacillota bacterium
TCAGAATTCTCGGGCGCGACATTCGCAAAGTAGTGTTCGAGCGCCTCATTGACGATGGCGACTTGACTCTGCCCGGTCTCATAGGACCGCTTCATCAACTTTTCCTTCAACTCCGGCGTTAAACGGACTTGGAATGCTACGTACGCGCGAGACCTGCCATAGTAATTCGCCACGACGTACCACCTCTCACCTCCTGCACCCCTTCCGTACAGGAGGGTGCTGCGGATTTAGACGCGAGGCCGTCCACAGAGTGTTTGGAACTAGCAAATGCTGGTATCGTTATGTTCATTCATGCAAGATGTGTTGATAGATACCAACCATTCACGTACCAGTTCTATATTACTGCGGAAAATCCTTCTAATGGAAGAAAGTAATTGCATATGCTCCTAGAAGTAGAAAATGGCTGAAACCGTTGTCCCATAAGGGTCTGGACTCGTTCCAATCATGTAATGGGCAAAAAATATTTTTTTGGCAAAAAATGAGAAGGGATGTCGAATAGACAATCCCTTCTCATTGACGCTAGCTATTGACCCTGGACGGTAATTACCAAGGGGTTTGAAGGCTTCCACAAGCCATCGGAATCGGCAACCACGATGTCATATTGGCCGGGGGTGGCGGTGGTGGCGGTGAGGGTGACCGATTGGCTGGTGGCGTAAAAGTAATTGGGACCGGTGGCGACAGCAAACGACATCGACTGCCCGGTATACATAGCGCCTCCGAGGCTGAATCCGCTGGCCGGATTGCCCTGCGCGTCGGTGATGGCCACCACATAGCCGCTGTTGTCCAGACTGGCGGGATCACACACCCCGCCTGTTTTGGTGAGCTGGGTCAGTGTCAAGGTGGTGCTTTGGCCATCCTGCAACGTGGTTAGGGGGGCTGAAACCCCCATTTGCGCGGGCTGGCCTCCCAAGATGGCGGGGATGGTGACGGAACTTTGAGGCAGATTGCCGCCAGAAACCGTGAGTGTGACAGGCCCCAGCGATCCTGCTATAGAGTAGACCGTAATCGGTGTGGCGGGTTGGCCGCCCGTGTAGACCAGCGCATCCGGCCCTGGGGTCAAATCGTGGAACTGCCCCGGCCCGGTTATTGTCATGCTGAGATTGTAGCTCCCCGCCAGCATGGGATATCCGGCCTGATCCAGAACACTGGCGGTGTAATTGGCGGGATTGCCGCTTTCATTGGCAATCATGTCAGGGCTTTGGGTGCTGAGTTGGATTTTGCTCGCGATTTGCGGCACCGCCGCTATAGTGGCGGACCCTTGTAGATTATCCGCCGTACTTGCCGTCAGAGTATCCCCGGATACCGTACTGCCTGCCTGTAGTTCAACCGTGGCCATGCCATCCACGAAGGTTAAGGGCAAGCTAGACTGCGGGTCTAGGGCCGCCAGATTCTGCGATGTTCCCCATTGGGAAATGGCACCGTTGGGAGTAGCATCCGTCAATGAGCCGGTTCCATTATAGTTGGCCACCACATCGCCCTGAGAATCCACCACTGACGCGGTTAGTATTTCCGTTTCCTCCCCGTCAGCCACCAAAGACTTTTGACTTGGCGTCAACGTAATGGCGGCGGGCTGCCCATAGACCGACCATACGCCGGGTGCGGTGTAAATGGTGGCTCCCCCTGCCGTTTTCACGGCGGCCCGGGCTTGATAGGGACCGGGGGTAGCGGTGGAGAGCTGGGTGCTTGCGGCCTTGGAAAAAGGCCCTATGGCGACCCAGGGACCGTTTGATGTGCGGTACTGAAACTGATAGAGGGGGTGAAACACTGGGGGCGCACTCACCGTGAAGGATTGCGGAGTGCCTGTGGATACACTGCTCTGTGAGAGTTTTAGGGTAGGAACCGCCCCCACATAGATTGCCTGGGGCCCAGAAAAGGTAGCGAGCCTCCGCTTCTTATTAGTAACGACCCCCGCCTCTATCCAATAGGTTCCGGGACGGCTCAGAGTTATCCGCATCGTGCTCTTGTTCTTCATGGGCCGAATGGTTTTCCAGGGACCAGTGGCGCTTTTCTCCCGGAATACGAAGTTCAAAGGTCCTTTGAGACCCTGGGCCAACGCTTGCAGGGTCACCTTTCCCCCCGGCTTAATCAGATTGGCGGATGCTTTCACGATGACCCGAGGGTGAGTCTTGGCGCTGGCAACGCCAGCCCACCCCCATAGCAGCAGGGCACCGGCTCCCAGTGCCCCCCATTTTCCACGCATATGGACGTGCCTCCTCCGGCTATATTTGACGATATAGGGGAGATGAGGTATGCGGCTGAGGAGTTAAATTTCGACAACACTCCCTTATTTTGGCCGAATTCGGTATCGATAGCGCGAATCCTTCTTTATAAGGGAGAAAATTATCAGCGCGGTTCCAGCACTTTGAGATAGGCCTCGCGGGTGATCTCCGCCGCCGCTTTCCAATGAAGATCCCGCACCCGTTCTTGTCCACGGCCCACAATATCTTGCCCGCGGGCGGCCTCCGTCAACACGGTGTCCACGGCCGCAAGAGCGGTCGCCAGGTCCCTTTCCCTGGTCACCAGCGCGGCCGATTCCAGATCGGTGAGTTCCAGCGTGCTGACCGCCACCAAGGGTGTGCCCGCCGCCCAGGCGTTAAGCGCCGTCATGACGGCGCGAAGACCCGGCGCCAGCACCAAAACCGCCGACGCCTGCTGAAAAAGCACGTCGACCGTAGCGGGGCGCTCCGGCACCACGGCTTCCACCTTTGGCGGCAAGAGTCCCTGCCGCAGGGCCAGACGTTCCACCCAATGCTGCGTCTTGGCGTCCCGCACAATCACCTTTAAGGCTATTTCCGCATTCTTAAGTTCCTTTATCACCGCCAGTCCGTGAGACAGCGGAGCCGCGTCTCTGTGATCCAGCACCATCAATAGATAGGGCTCTTTGGGATAAATAGGAGGGTTAGGCATCGCCACAGTGGGGGCCAGCGGAAGCGTCACCACGCGTTCCTTTTTGAGACCTCCTTGAATAAGGCGGTCAGACAATGTTTGCGAAAGAGTAAACACGGCTGGCGCCTTCTTCACTGGCGCCGCCATCAAGGGCCCCACATTGACGTCAAATAGCGTCAGCACCCGCGGGATGCGGGTGGCGAGAGGAATCCTTCCCCCCGCCCCATGAATTAAGCGGGCTTGGCGGGCAGCATAGGGAAAGGATATTTGCTCCCAGATGACGTCGTTGGGGGTGACCAGCAAATCTACCGAATGAATGAAGCGAATTTTGTTGAAGACTCCCGGATGGGCCGACACATCGCCATAGATGTGCAATTGATAGGACCGAAAAAGAAAGCCCAATTCAGTGATGAGGCGATGGACATACTCGCCCCGGGCGTCAAAGGGCCAGCTCAGCCCCAGTCTTCCGTCAATGGCAATGATGGGTTTATTCTCGTCGCTCAGCGTGGCATCCCCTAAACCGTTCTATAGTCCTGGCTTCCACTATTGTATCCGCTTCATCACGGCTTGTCCTCCCCTAAGAAGGCCTCTTGAAGGAGGCCTTCCACCTTAATGGCAGTTTTTTAGATTGCCTTGCAAAATCGCCAGGCCCGTGGCCCCTGTCGTGGTATTGACAGGATAAACGGTGACGATGCCTTGGGGAATTTCTTTGACCCCAGGGGAAAAGGCCCCCGACCAATCGCCCGGATTGTTGTCGGCGCTGACCTGCACCATGGAAACTGTCTCAATCACGCTGCCGGTTTTGGGATCGGTCAAGGTGAACTCAAACGCGTTAAACTTGCCGTATGACGAGGGCGGATTCAAGACATTCCCCGTCACATCCAGACTCTCAAATCCTTCCGCCACGTTTATCACCAATGCTGCCACGCCATAAGGATGCAAATCGCTGGTCTTGGAGGTGAGTCCCACGCAGCAGACCCTCACTTCCGGGACAGGAGCCGACGGCCAGGAAATGCCCAGAGGACTTGGAGCCGCGACATTATTGTTTAATCCTAGGCGATAGAAGGTGACCGGACCCACCACCCCGTCGACGCTGATGCTCATGGCTCGTTGAAAAGCCATCACCGCGCCTCGGGTGGCCGAGTCGTAAAAGCCGTTAATGCGGCCGGAGTAGTAGCCGAGACCGCGCAAGACCACCTGCAGGAACACTACGTCAAAGCCGTTGCGCCCGGTTTCTATGGCGCGCCCGCCCGCGAACGTGTAGATCCAGGTGGCGTCGTAAAATCCAAAGCCGGCCACGCTGTTGTCAGGAAATCCGGTGTCGCCGTTGGCCGCCGCGTCCTGCTTGAAGGCCAACACCGCCGCCGAGGTGGCGGCGTTGAAGCTTCCCGACGCGGGACCGCCGATGATGCGAGAGTAGCGAAAGCAATTGAGCCGATTTTGCAAAATGGTCACATCACCGCCGGAGTTGCCCTGCGACAATTCCCGACTGCCATAGACCGGCCCGCCATAAGTGGTGTGGGGGCCGACTCCCTGTCCAAACACGAAAAAGGTATTAGGGCCCACCACCCCGTCTACAGATAGGTTAAAGTACCCCTGAATATTTCTTACCGCCTGCGCGGTGGCGGAATCGTAATGCCCGTTGATGGATATGGGCGATCCAATGGGGCCGGTGGATGGGTTCATGGTGTTCAACATCAAATTGTAGACGGCCTGCACGACTGCCACATCGGTGCCCACCGCCCCAAGACTCAAATTGCGGCTGCCGAAGGGATGATACGGTGCAAAGGTGTCGTCAAAGAGCGCCACGTCGTCTTACCCCTTTCCTGATGTCATCTCTCCACCTTATGCCTCCCCAGGAAATATGTACCGACGGGGTTTAGGGAAACTTCCCCCCTATCCCCCGCTCCCTCCCATTCGCTACAATAGTAGAGACACCGGGCACAGGAGGGCTATCATGGCTACCGAACGATTACGCCCGCCTACGCCCGTCCGCGCCCGCCGTGGAGGGGAATTTTGGTGGGGTCTCATGGCGTTGGCGCTTCTCACCGCTATCTGGGGCTATTGCAACATCGTCATCCGTCAGTTGGAATTCTCTTTGAGTCCCGCCGTATTTCTTTTGATCCGCTATCTTTTGATAGGAGCCGCGGGGCTTCCCTTCATCATTTTTCGCTCACGGCCGCGCGTGAAAGATGCGCTTATGGGCCTGGGGGCGGGGCTTTTACTGGCCAGCGTCACCTTGTCTCAGGCTGTGGCCATGAAGACCATCCCCGTCGACAACGTCTCTTTCATCACCGCCCTTTATGTGGTGTTCACGCCTCTAGCCATCGCGCTGGGGCGGCGGCGGCGGCCCCACCGCATGGTGGGTCTGGCGGTCATCGCGAGTCTGGCGGGAGTGCTGCTGCTGGTGGGCCACGTCACCCTGTCAGTGGCCACCGGAACCTTCTGGTCGCTTTTGGCGGCCTTGGGAGCCACGTTTCAGATTATTGCCACGGCTAAATTGTCCCGCTCGATGACGACTATGCAGCTCACCATTATTGAGGCGTTGGGCGCGGGGCTAACCCTAGCCGTTTACGTGGCCGCCTCCAGCCTCATTTTCCATGCCCACCTGCTGACGGGATGGTCGTGGCACGCGCCCTTGGCCATTTGGTGGCGTCTCGCTTATTTAGCCATTTTGGGAACTTTAGTAGCTGGCTGGCTGCAGGTGTGGGGACAGCGGCGCCTCAGCGCCACCGAAGCGGCTTTAACCTTTAATCTGGAACCGGCCTGGACCGCCGTGTTCGCCTGGCTGGTGTTAAGCCAGTGGCTTAGCTGGCCGCAGCTTTTGGGCGCCGCCCTCATCATCGCGGGACTCGTGGCTCTTTCCGTCACCGAAAGCGAATCGGGAGGACTAGAGGTCCCGGACTCCAAAATTCCATACCGCGAGCATTAGCATCCCCGCCATGTACAAAATCGAATAAAGCACCATCCCCTCGCCGGGAGGATGAATCGCCCCAAACGGCCCGGCCCCGACGAGGGCGCCGGGATAGGCATGGCTCCCTAAAAGCTGAAATAGGGCGCGGCGATAGAGGGCGTCGGTGGGAATGAGAAGACTGGTGGTCCAGCCAATAACGGCAAAAGCGGGCCCAGGGTTGGTGAGTGAGCCCAACTGCTGCAAAGACCCTCCCAAAAAGGCAATCAGCACCGCCGAGGACACCACAATGCCGTTGGTCATGGTCGCGGTGAGGGTGGATCCCAACAAGGTGACGGTGCCCACCAGCAATCCTTCCAATAGGAAGTCTCCATAGGCGGCCAAAATGCTCATGGGACCACCGGTTATGGACCCAAACCGCGCCTGATCAATGAGCACAATCCCAAAAAAGAGAATGCTGACGTAAACCAGCACCACCAGGCCTAGTCCCACCCATTTGCCCAGGAGCACCTGAAAGCGCCGGATGGGCCGGGGCAAGACAGCCAATAGAGTTCCGTCGTCAATTTCGGCGGATACCGACGCCACAAAAATAAGCACGGCAAAGAGCGCGGTCATGACATAGGCAGCGAATAGTCCCAGGTAGAGATAGGTGAGACCCTCGGCATAGGCGTAGTCGGCAATGTCAGGCGGCTTCCCCACCCAGCGCAGAAAAAGAAAAAAGAGCAATAAAAAAAGAAAAGTGAGTCCCCCTGCGGCCACCAAAAGACGTTTGCGCAAGGTTTCCACCAAACTTTGATGCATGACCGTCAGCATCGCTATAGGTTACCCTTTCCCAATCGTTGTAAAAACCAGTCTTCCAAAGAAAGATGGTCGGGTTCCACTTCATAGACTGATGCCCCCAACCCCACCAACTGAGAAATCAGATCAGGAAGCTGCTGGCGCATTAAAGCCACCGTCATTTCAGTCTCGCCGCTGTCGCTCCATTGTATCATGCCGGCAGGAAAAAGCGCCTGTACCCGGGGCTTCATCTCAGAGTCCAGAGCGCCCAACCGCAAGCGATAGCGGCGAACGCCCCCGTAAAGCGCTTCTTGCAAGAAGCCCTGATAGAGAACGCGCCCCTTATCAATGAGGGCCACGCTGTCGCAGACTTTTTCGACGTCCGACAACAGGTGGGAATTGAGGAAAACGGTCACCCCGGCTTGCTTCAACTCCCGCAGCAACTGGCTCACCTCATGGCGGCCAATGGGGTCCAAAGCCGATGTCGGCTCGTCCAAAATCACTAATTCCGGGTGCCCTACCAATGCGGCCGCGATTCCCAGCCGCTGCTGCATCCCCTTGGAAAAGCGGCGCACCCGCTCCCCTCCGTGCGCTTCCAACCCCACCCGGCGCAACAAGCCCTGGCGCTCCTCACGGCTCATAGGCACTCGCAATAGCCGCGCGTGAAAATCCAGCACCTCTTGCGCCTTCAGCCAGGGGGGATAGCGAAATAATTCCGGAAGGTAGCCCAATCGGCGCCGTGGTGCCAATTCCCGAAAAGAAAAGCCTAATACCCGGGCGCTGCCCGCGGTCGGGTGGGTTAAGCCCACCAGCATTTTCACCAAGGTGCTTTTGCCGGCGCCATTGGGTCCCAAGAGGCCAAAAATCTCACCTTGATTCACGGTCAAGTTAATATGATCGCAGGCGGGGGCACCGCCCGGATAAATCTTGGTTAAGCCTAAAGTTTGAATGGCTCTCATGGGAAAAGACGCGCCACCCGCTGCTGAAATTGAGTCTGATTGATAGGCGTGGACTGGTGCTCACTAATAGCCACCACTAATCCGTCTTTCTCCACCCAGGCTTCACCGGCGGTGGTTCCGCCAGCGTTAGCGTCCACAATCCCCTGGGTCCCCGCCACCGTGACCGTTTGCGGGTGACCGGGCAAGGGAACAATTAGAGTATTTTTCCAATTGGCCATGGCAGCTACCGCTGTTTGCAGCTGCGGCGGCAAAAACGGCAGGTTTTCCAACGCCTGCGCCACCTGTTTAACGGGAACGCTTCCGGGTGCGGCCAAGGTCGGCTGCGGCGCTTCATCCAAAGTCCAGGCACCGTTGTGAATGGAGGCGGCCGCCGGCACCGACAAAGTAAACGGCACCCCATTCAGACTTGCCGGGAATAAGTCATGGCCCCCCTGGCTGGCAATGAGAGAGTTAATGTGGGGAACGTTTAAGCGCAAGGTCACCATAATCCCAGTCTGCACATTGGCCAAACCCGGGGCGCCCAATGAAGCTGGCCACAAATTCGGCATCCCGTATCGGGAAAGACCGCTTAACGGCACCTGCGTTTCCTGCATGGGCCCGGCCACCTTAATGGAGCCGTAATGCGCCAGAGTGACCTTCCCGCCTTGCGTCACCACTCGCGACAACGCCGCGATTTGTTGCGGGGTCACGGGAACGGTGCCGATGCTTTTCACTTGGAATAAAGAAGCAAAAGCGGCCTCAACGTTTTGACCCAGAGTGTGAAACCCGGTCCCCAGCCCCACAAGCACCAGGGCGGCCGCAGCGGGAATCCACATTTTTTTCATAAGACTCCAAGAGCGGCGCGAATGAGAGGGCAATGCTACGTCAAACGCGCTCAGGGCAAATGCCGCGTTTTCGGATATCTCTTCAAATAGTGTCTGGCAGGACGCACAACCGCGCAAGTGCTCACCCAGCATTTCCCGCTCCGCCGCACGCCCTTCCCCGTCATAAAAGGCCATCCACTGTCCTTCATCGGGGCAACGGTACCGCCAAATATTGTCCATCCTGATCATGCCTCCACTCCTCTGACCCGGCCACTGTCAGTCTCCCCCAAATAGGCACGCCGCAACTTCTTCAAAGCGCGAATGAGAATCACTCCAACCTGCTCGGCGGGGCATCCTAGACGCTCCGCGATCTCCCGGTAGGAATAGCCGGAGTGGCGCAGCATCAGGGCCTTTTTGTCGCGCTCCGCCAATAGCTTTAAGCTATCCTGTACGCGTACCCGGTCCAGTTCCATCATGGTCACGTCCTCCACGCTGGGTCCATAGACGACGGTTGGCACCCGCTCCGTCACCCGCTCCTCCACCTTCACCCGCCTAAGATGATCCAGTGCCAAATGATTTACCACGGTCCGAAGCCATGCCCCTACCCGGGCCTCATCGCGAGGCGGTTTGGTCATAAGCCGGATGAAGGCTTCCTGCACCAGTTCTTCCGCGATATCACGACTGGCCACCATATAGGTGGCATGCCGGACCAAGGCATTGAACTCGGTTTCATAAAGGTGCCGGATAGCCTCTCCCACATCCGCCATATTCACACTCCTCCCACCATTCACCCCGGTAACGACTAAGCCTGTTTAATTGTTACGATACCGCATCCAGGAATTTTGGATATCCGTATTTGTTGATTGAGATGGCCCCGCTTCCCCGACATCTATGGATTTCTTGCGCCTGTCGACAAGACGCCATCGAGCGTAATGGGGTCGTCACTAGGATCATGTTGATCGGGACATCATCTCGGAACAGGGCCTTCCCTCATGGAGCGTGTTGCTTGGTCGTTCGCGTTCGGCAGTATCGCCATGGTCATCGCAATTCCGGCTAACATGGGTTGAATCGCATAACCAGTCCAAATCCATCCCGTGAAATCGCAGGCGCGATGGCGCGTCTCATCGTGTTTGTACCCTCTGAGTCCTTCCCCAGGATAACCTACGCCGCAAACGTCTCGGCGGCGCTGGCTTGCCATAGCCGCTGTGGCGCCCTCAGTTGGGACAACCCTCGTGGTGCTGGTCTCGTTCGCGCAAGCTACGAAAACCCCCGCCATGACCCTTGTCCCGCCGAAACCGGTCGTTAGGATTGCCAATGCGACGGTGGGCGGTGTGACCTTCACCAACAGTAACGAACAGTCCATCGTTAGTTTTGCCCGCCTCGACGCTCACCGACAGCAGCGCGGCTGCCCAAAATGGGCCGGTAACGACTACTATTCTATCACCCATCCAGACTAGAGCCCGGAGCCGGACTCGCGCCGACAACCGGCCGTGTACCAGACGGCGACTCTAGCTTCGAGCTGGAAGGGCCAAAAAATAGCGATGAGGCAAACCCCGCGCACAAGGATTAAAGCCGCAGATCCGAGGGGTCATATCCAATACATGGGATATCGGCAGCGACTATACTGGTATAATTCGCGAGGGCCGTGCCAAATCCTTTACAAAATCCACGGGGTATTCATAGCCAAAAAATACTTAGGGGTGCCACTTTACCCGCGAAGGCTAGGACATAAAACGATTTGACACTGTGATTAGGACCTAGGGATAATCTCCCGTACTGTGCAAAACGTGGTAGGACCAACCGGGCCTAAGGCGGGATGCTGCAAATACCAAGCGGATCGTACACGATTTGCTGCGCAGCGTTCCTATTTTTAAAAAGCAAGCGACCCGCGTTATAATTTCCGGCTATATGCAATCCAAGGTTGAAAGTTCCTGTTTGTTAGTCCAAACCGCTCTCGTTGGCAATTTCGACCAAGGTTGGAAAACGCGGTCCGTACTCGATGGTTTGCTGCCCCGTTGGTTGGAAACTCAAGCGTAATAAGAACAGTTGACATCTGCCTCCTCGCAGTCAACCGAGCGTCTCACGCTCGCCGGGCGAGTCCTTGAAGCACTCTCCCCGCTTTAGTATCGCCGCAACCCCGTCTCGTAACTATAGTCCCGCCGGTCAACACCATGTAACCAGAGAGGTGGTCGTACGCACGGATACGGATGTTTGATGAGTGGTCGCCTAACGTGCATCCATCTGTGTGAAAAAAAACACCGAGCAGCTCCTGGCCGGAACCACTCGGATTTCCCCTAATTTAATAACTGTATAGTATGGCCGCTTGGCCGGGATGTCAACACTGCGCAATGGTGAAAAACTTCGATGGCATTTCATAAATCCCCCGGAGCGGCTGATCGGGGCGCGGTCCCGGAACCGTCATGGTTCGCGACTCGACGGTATTGTACAACCCGTCAGTATAGTATGGGCGACGCCACGAAAAGCATTCCAGAACCCAACTAGAAACGTGGGCGCGCTGTGGGACAGTAGCCTCTGATCCCCCAGTTATTTTGCCAAGTGGCAACGGCTTTCCGAGTATGAGTACCGTCGGTACCCCAAATGCGCCAGACCAGGCGCCGTTAGGGCCTTACGTCATGCCAGAAATCTAGCGAAGGCGGGAAGGTACCATTCACCGTAAGCTGATATGGGATAAGTTGGCGGCTAACCGCGGTGAGGTGCGCCATGACGCGGGGAAAACCGCAGCACAGCCGCCTTCCGAACCGTATCCAGAAATTTATTTGGTCGCATAAAGCTCCATGCAAGCTGCCGCATTTTAGCATATACTGCCCACTTGGGTCGCAACTACGCAGGAGATGCCGAACGACCGCAATATTGTCCGGCAGGAACTATTGACGCAACTGGAGAACATTTCCGTTGGCTTAAATTTAATTAGTAAAGAAAGGTGACGCCATGTCTCAAAACGTGAATTCGCTGGCCTGGAACGGCAGGAGCTGGACCCGGGTGGAAACCTGGACCTTCATCGCCTTCGGTTTTGGCTATCTGCTGGAATCTTACATCTTTGGTCTCGGCAGCATTGCCACAAGCTGGTACCATATCCCCTCCACCTTCCTCAAATCGCTGCTGCTGGCTTGGGCTCCCATCTGGCTCATCATCGGCATTATTGTGTCGGGACCCCTTTCCGACCGCTTAGGCCGAAAGAATACCTTTACCATCACCATGACACTCTATGGATTGGGCGGCGTGGGCATCTACTTCAGCAACACCTACGTACTGGTTCTAGTCTTCTTATCCATGCTGCTCTTCGCCGCCGGCGGAGAAATGAACACGATTATGGTGGCCACTCATGAAATGATGCCTCGCGAACATCGCGGCAAAGCCTCCATGCTGCAATTAAATTTTATTAATGTAGGCGGGATTGTATTGGCGCTAGTGTCCATCTTGGCCGCGCATGCCTATAACCAAAACGTCGGCTTTCAGCGGGGAATGATTTCTATTACGGCACTGGTCGTGCTGGTGGTGCTTATCTTTTCCCGCGCCCGCATCCCCGAATCCATCCGCTGGTTAATGAAAAAGGGACGGCAGGCGGAAGCAGAAGCGCAAGTGCAACGGTATTACGGCTATGACCTCGCCACCTGGCTGGAGCTGCGGGCCCCCAAAAAGCGCGCCACTCCCACCACTCCAATCAAGCGGGTGGGCTTAGGACTGCGTTTTTACGCCTCCACGTCGGCGGCGTTTGGAAATACGGCGGGATTCGGACTCATGACCTATGTGCTGGGTCCTCGCTTCTTCTCATCCGACACGGCCGCCATTTTACTGGTGGCGGACGGCGTGCAATTGCTGGCCGGCTTCTTTGGACTGATGGCCGACCGGGTCAGCCGCCGCTGGATGTTCTTCGCGTCTACCACCCTCACCTTTTTCGTGACCGTGGTGGTATGGATTTTAGAAGGGGCTTGGTCAAAAAATCTGACCTTCTTCTTTATCCTTTTGGTGATCTTAAACCTGTTCAACTCCGTCGCCTATCTGACCGAAGATACCGTCAAAGGAGAAATCTGGCCCACCGACCGTCGCGGCACCTACACCGCCGTTGTCCGCTTTATCTCCATCGGGGTGTATGCCGGCACCATCTTCGTCACCGAGCACTTCTCCCTGCGCGGTACGGTTCTCTTTAATGCCGTGGTCTGGTTTGTGGCCGCGTTGGGAACCTTTGTCTGGCTGCTTAAGGGAGTCGAGTCGGGCGCTGGCGCCAGCGTGGAAGAAGCCTCACAGGAAGCTTAAATACTCGCATAGATTAAACGCAAGGCATCCTCCCCGCCACGATCACGGGGAGGATGCGCGTTCTTGCCAAGATTAGCTGACCGGGTTCGGATCATCATTGGAAGGCGCGTCGGAACCTGTTTGCCGCCGGCGATCCAATTCATTGTCAATGACGCTCATCATGTCGCGAATATCATCCGCCCGCGCTTCCAGATGCCGTTTAATGGAACGCAGGGCAAAGTCGTCCATATGCCGCACCATCTCTTCCTTGGGAAATCCGACCATTCCCCGCAGATTGCCGGTCACTTGATTGACAAAACCTTGAATCCAATCCGTAAACTGCCCGGGATTGAACGGCCCGCTGCTCCATTCGCTCATGCTATCCCTCCTCTTTGAGGCCATTATAGCGCACACCGTCCACCTTGCACTCTCGCCCATAAATGCCATATCTCACCACAGTGTTGCTTGAAATGACAAATATTGCGATAATTGTAGAAGTGTAAGATATCATGAGTGAAAAAATAATTTCTCTGGACCCCGGGAATATTTTAAAGGGGAGGCGAGGATGCTTGCTGAGTGTTCAGCAGCAGTTAATCGGAAATCACTTTTGGGTCAAGCGCAATCCGCCCTGGGCCGCTGTTTTTGACACCTTGGCATTGCCGCAGTTCCGTGACCAGGAACGTGAACAACTCATGGAACATGTTGACTTGGAACAGCGGCAAATAGACTGGGAAGGTATACATCAAGTGGGAAAGTCTTTCTCCAAGGAACCGCGTGTCTTGTTGCGCGTCGCCCATGCCCTCTATAATGGGGGGGACTGCCAACTGTCGGAATTGAAAGGGCTGTCCAGCGCCGGGCGATCCGCGGCGATTTTATTGATTGCGCAGCGGTATCGCGAATAATCCTCAAAGGAGTTACCGCATGCCCCTCATCTATGCTCTGTCCCATGTGCCGCCCGAGGTGAGCGCCTACGGGATGGCCAAATACTCGCGCTCCAGCGCCTCCATGCGCGACAGTCTGTTAGAGCTGTCGCAGCAAAAAGCGGAAGCTTTCCTTAACACTTTTTATTTTTCGTACGGCCACGCCTCCATCGCCGACTTGGCGCAGATACCGTTGGCGATTGAGCAGGTCTCCCTCTTAGCCGCCATGGAAATTGTGGATGAGCCCTTATGGGACGGACAGGAGCGATCCACCCGCTATCAAGATTTCACCCATAGCCCTTATTTCGCTCCCCCAATGGCCGATTCCCCCTATCATCAATCCATCGCAGGGCTTTTTCATTTATACCAAGATTTGTTTTCCCACGCCGAGGAAAAGTTGCGGGCGCGCTACCCACAGCCCGAGACCATGAAAAAAGGCCCCTACGATCGCACCATTAAAGCCCGTGCCTTCGACCTGGCCCGTTACGCCCTGCCCTTAGCCACCCTAACCAGTTTGGGACAGGTCACCAATGCGCGCATATTCGAACAGCAAATTCGGCGGCTGATGGCATCCTCATACCCGGAAGTCCAGGAGGTCGCCTTGGGTATGAAGGCCGCGGTTAAGGAACTACCCCCCTTCAATCTGCTCGAGGCCCGTCTTGCTCACCTCGATATTCCCCTTCCGGAGAATATCCGCGCGGAAATGAATCCCGGCCCCTTAGCCCCGACCTTGACCAAATACACCGACGCCGATGCCGTCACCCTCAAACTGCGGACCCGCCTTCAACCCATCATCGAGAAACAGTTTTCCGGAGTGAGCCAAGACAGTCGGGCGGTGGCTCTGCACCCGCTCCAAGATCCCGTGGATGACCTATTGGCGGGCCTTATTTATGAGCAGTCCGCCCTGTCATATTCCGAGATAGTGTCACGGCTTCACCACCTGCCTGGCGCCGAGAAAAATGAGCTGATGGGGGAGATTCTTGAACTGCGCGGGCCCCACGATGCCTGGCCGCGGTCCCTGCAACAGCGGCCCCTTATTTTTGATATTCTCATCGACGTGGGAGCATTTCGCGACTTAAACCGCCATCGCCGCTTGGACAAGATTACGCAAAGGCTGGACATTGGCCTGCGCTACGACACCCCTTCGGAATTTGCCGAGTTGGATTTGCACGACACCTATCAAACCGCCCTCGATGCCCATTACCGCCAAATCGCTGCCAGCTCTGCCGAGCTTCAGCCCTACCTGCTTCCCTTGGCCCATCGGCGCCGGGTGCTCTTGCGCATGGATTTTGCCGAGGCGGCCTATATCATTGAACTGCGGTCCCGCTCCAGCGGACACTTTAGCTACCGTCGCATCGCCAACGCCATGTGGACGGAAGTCCAGTCCCAATACCCGCAGTTGGCCCAGGCTATTCACGTGACCCCGATGGAGATCTTTGACCCCTTTGAACGCTAAGTTTGCCGAATCCGTTAAATCCCGTATCATATGGGAAGAATATGGGGCTTTAGTCATTGCCCTAAGAAAATTTGAGGTGTTGTCTGCGTGGCTCGCCAAATTGTACTGACTGGAGTCAAACCCACCGGAATGCCCCATATGGGAAATTGGGTGGGAGCCCTCCGCCCCACGGTGGAACTATCCCAAGCCGACGATCAACTGGGCTATTTCTTCATTGCCGACTATCACGCCCTCACGGGGCTGCGAGAGGGAAAACAGCTAAAGCAGTTCAGCTACTCGGTGGCGGCAACCTGGATTGCTCTTGGGCTCGATCCTGCCAAAAGCGTTCTCTACCGTCAGTCAGACATACCTGAAGTATTTGAGCTGTCCTGGGTGTTGGCCTGCTTTTCTCCCAAAGGACTCATGAACCGCGCTCATGCCTACAAGGCGCAGGTGCAAAAGAATCAGGAGGCAGGAGAAACCGATCTGGACGCCGGGGTGAACATGGGGGTTTACACCTACCCTATTCTCATGGCCGCCGATATTTTACTGATGGGAACGAATCTGGTGCCGGTAGGGAGCGACCAGCAGCAGCACGTGGAGATTGCCCGGGACTTGGCCCAATACTTCAATCGCCAATACCAACGGGAGATCTTTACCCTGCCCGAGGCATTGGTGGAGGAATCCACCGCGGTGCTGCCGGGAATAGACGGGCGCAAAATGAGCAAAAGCTACAATAATCACATACCGATCTTTGAAGCACCAGAACGGGTGCGAAAGCTGATTATGCGCATTCAGACGGATTCTTCCCTGCCAGGTGAGCCGAAAGACCCCGAGTCCTCCACCGTTTTTCAGCTTTATCGGGTGCTGGCTAGTCCCTCCGAGACAGAGGCCATGAAGCGCGCCTACGCGGAGGGCATCGCTTGGAAAGATGCCAAGGACGCCTTATATGACCGATTTCAGGAAACATTCGCGGAACCCACGGCACGCTATAAAGAGCTGATGGCCAATCCACAAGAACTGGAGCGAATCTTTTCCGAGGGGCGGGACAGAGCCGGGCAGGCGGCCCGCAAGATTATGAGTAAGGTGCGTCGGGCGATAGGCACCGCCTAACTCGTGACGGCACGAATTGAGCCAAGATTAACGAGCGTGTGAGCGACGGGTCGGTGAGCCCATGCGGTAACCTTCTGCCAGCCTTCTTAATGCCACGACCGGCAACCGTCCGTCCATAGGGAAACATCATTGTTGGTCTGTCATCTATTCCTAGAGGTACTTATTGTGGCCAGAGTCTTTAGCCAACCGCAAGAGAAGACGTTAGAGTTCTTAAGAAGAATCGAAGAGAAAAAAGCGTCGCAAGAGCAGCGGGTGCAAGCACGGATCGACGCCGAAATCCCAAAGTTCCTCCATTGGGCTCTAAAGCTACTTGCTACGGGAATGGTGCGGGGTAAACAGCGGCACGATAGTCGCCAAGGCGCGCAGGGGGAGCTTTCGGTCCAACTGCGATTATGGCATCACCTCCCCAATGCCTGGGCGATAATCAATGACGTTGTATTGGAATACAAAGTCGGCGAATACTCTCAAATCGATCATATCGCGGTTGGGCCTGCCGGGATATTTCTTATCGAGACAAAAGCCTGGGACGGCGCGGTATTGCTCAAAAATGACCAATGTTTTCGCAAAGAGGCCGGGAAATGGAGGAAAACGCACAGCCCGATCCAACAAAACAAAACCCACGTTTCCCGGTTTAGCCAATGGTACAACCTGCACGAGCTGCCCCATCCTCTGCCGACGGTGGAGCCCATTGTCGTGTTCACGCGGACAATCTGGCTGGTGTCCGAGCAATGTTCTATGCCGGTCCTCACCCCTAAACAAGCCGCGTCATATCTTACCCGGTTCTCGGGAGATCGCCCTTTGGACGAGGCCATGGTCGATCGCATCGTGGCCAAAATTCTTAACGCGGAGCCATTGCCTGCCGCCAAAACGCCGGATACCCCAGAACGGCGGTCACCCCGCATAAATAAGCCCTTGCCGCCCGCACCCGACAATTGGACGACCGACACCCGGATTCGCGAAGGGACAGACAAGGACGGGCGGAAATACGTGCGCATTCAGGGCACAAGAGAGGACGCCAAGAGAGTATGGGAACAATATGGCAAACCGGGGAAGTTGGCGGTTGATCGCTTCGACAAAGGAACATTCTTCTTCTACCATGACTAACTGCCCATTATCTAAAAATCTCCATCTAGCGGTTTGACGGCTAAGGCATAGGCCTTATTGCGACCATTGCGGTAAATCTCCATAATTCGGGTCCCAGTTGCCGCCGCCATCCCAATTCTGAGCCGGGTGGGGCGGCAATCGGAGGCTCGATTCTTAAGGTTATTCACCTGTGACAGTCTATCGCCGAACGCGGCGGAACGTTTTGATTTGACCAATCTTAGAGCACAAAAACAATAAGCTGAGTCGGCCGAGTATAGTGTGATACTAACCATGGCCTACATCGCTCGTGTTAACGACGATCAGGTAGCCATCAAATCCCTGCCCTCTTTAAGCTTGTCACTCCCCGATACCAGTGGCACAAAGCCATACGCCGCTTCGGTTTGAAAGGATGCCTGCTGCTCCGAGGGGTCGGTGTGTTGGACCAACTCCTTTCCCATCGCTTCCAAGCGCCGGATAAGCTGCCAGCGGTCGGCATAGGGGACCCGGCACAAGAGATTTTGAAACAATGCCGCGCCTTTTAAGCTAAAAGCTAAAAAACTATCCGGGTCCGCAGCCGAGGCTTGAAGCGAGATGGAGGCGTCGTAGCGTACCTCCGATAAATGACGGCGAAACGCGCTCTCGAGGCAACCAGGCGGCAAGCCGTTGTGCTCGCCAAACGGGAGCTGCCAGCGTTCGGCCAATTCAACTAAGGGACGAAACCAGAGCGCGACCATGGGAATCTCGCGTACATCGCCCTCCGGAGGCGGGCACCAGGCGGTGACTAGACCGCCGGGCTTAGTTACTCGCGCCATTTCCGCCACCGCCCGATCCACATCGGTAAAGTGAAGGGAAGCCACCGCCACCGCGGCATCAAAAGTATCATCAGGAAACGGCAACTGCTCGGCCCGCCCTTGCACAACCTGCACATTGCTGATCCCTGCGGCTTGCCGCTTAGCCTCCAGACGTTCCAACAACGTCCGGGACGGATCCAATGCCACAACCCGGCCCGTCTCCCCCACTCGTCGGGCCAGACCCAGGTCGATGGTCGCGCGCCCGGTTCCGCAACCCACTTCCAACACCTTCATACCGGGGCGAAGGGCAACAGAATTCAAATAGTCTATGGTGCGATCATTAAAATCGGGCATGGTTCGCGCGGCCACCAGATCATAATTCAATTCCCCAAAAATAGTCCAGCGTTGGGCATTGGCACGCCAGGCCAGTTCCCCCGCCTCCTCAAGGATGCGGCGCAGTTGCTCCAACATAGAGCGGCCAGCCTCAGTCAGCATGACCACATCGCCGTCGCCGCGAAAAAAACCGTTCACTAGTCCCAAACGCTGATAATGGGCCAACTGACCGTGGACAACGCGCTCCGACCAAGGCCGGTGGAGGCTCCCCAAGAGAAAATCCTGCAGCGGCATGGATCCGTAATATTCTAGGGCATTGAAATCTTCATGCCCAGTAATAATGAGGTAAAAGATCCGGAGCGCCACCCACCGCAACGGCTGCTGCACAACAAATGTATCCACCTGTTGCAGGGCGCGAGCCACATCGACGTGTTCAACAGTCAGTCGCCCCTTGCGCTGTTGTGCCCCATACAACGCGGTAGCCATAACGATCTCATGCAACGCCGCTGCCGAAATCACAGGCCCTGTCTCGGCTGCCCGGTCAACCCGGGCACGCTCAGCCTGCGGCAGTCCCTCGAGGGCATCCCCGCTAAAGATCGGA
>JAJYTS010000040.1 GCA_021792935.1 Bacillota bacterium
CGGTCCTTGAGACCTTAAGAAGCCGTGGCGCGATGAACCAGGAAGGTGGCGACAAATTTGGTCAGCAATGATCCAATTTGGATAAGTCCATCAGAACGGCAGCGTTACTTCGCCGGGGACTCTCCGGAATCCTCCTTAGACTGACTAGGAATGATTGGGTACGAGTCGGGTCAATAATTCTCGGCCTTTCGCCCGGTTGTACTGGCCGTTACGGTCGCTATGGGCACGTTCTTCATTACAATATTGTTGTACATACTAATCAATCGCGCTTTGGGCAGCATCAGCGATTTGGCCTATTGGTCCCGGAACGTCCGGTGCCGGCGGTTCTAATACCCTCCAGCTAGACAAGTGATACGGGTCGTGGACGAAAGGTGACTGGCGCGATGCGCCCGCAACCCGAGGCACAAGCCTTCGGAGGGGCGCATGAATCTGGGAAAGGTCTTCATTGGTCGTTGTCTAAAGAGTGAATTTGCCGACGCGGGTGAGGCCGCCACTGTGCCCCAAGTGTTCCTCGTTGTGACTATATCTTCCTTAAAGGTCGCCAGTTTTTGGGCGCTTTTTGGTTTTCTTACTCTTTTTGGGATCTTAGCCTCCAACTAATCACCTTCATTAAGGCGGTTCCGTATGATGCGGTATCGATGTGAGCCTAAGGCAAATCTGTGGGCGCGCATTAACAACTTCACCCGAGGCTAAGGAGAGAAGATGGTCATGAGCGCACTCCAGGAGGATATTGCTGCCGCTTCGCGCGCCGAACTGGCCGCCCGTTCCGTGATTGCCTCCAAACGCAAGGGGATTCTAGCCTTATTGCCATTCTTAGGTCCCGCCTTTATTGCGGCCGTAGCTTATATTGATCCGGGAAACTACGCCACCAATATCCAGAGTGGCTCGGAGTTTGGGTATAAGCTCTTATGGGCGGTGGTGGCGGCGAACCTTATGGCGATGCTGATTCAAAACATGTCGGCAAAATTGGGAATCGCTACGGGAAAGAATTTGCCGGAGCTTTGCCGGGAGCGATTTGCGCCAGCCATTTCGGTTATTTTATGGATTGTGTCGGAAGTGGCGGCCATGGCCACCGACATCGCGGAGTTTCTTGGCGCGACGCTGGCGTTAAATCTATTGATGGGAATCCCGCTTTTAATCGCCACCGTCATTACCGGCGTGGTCACCTATCTCATCTTGATGTTGGATCGCTATGGCTTTCGCCCACTGGAACTATTTATTGGCGCTCTGGTGCTTCTCATCGGGGCGTGTTATGGGGCGGAAACCTGGCTCTCGCATCCCGCCGTAGGCCAGATTCTGTATCATAGCGTCGTTCCCTGGGTTCATGGGTCTAACGCGATTTTGCTAGTTGTGGGAGTCATTGGCGCCACGGTGATGCCGCATGTCGTTTATCTACACTCGGGGTTGACGCAGCGTCGCATCGTACCCCAAAACGACGAGGAAAAAAGAATTATTTATCGCTTTAGTCAAAAAGAGGTCATTATCGCCATGGCCTTGGCCGGCCTTATTAACCTGTCGATGATGTATATGGCGGCCTCCGTTTTCCATGGTACCGGACATCTTTCGATTGCCGCGATTCCCACCGCCTATCGCACCTTGACACCTATACTGGGTCCGGCCGCGGCCGCGGTGTTTCTTACCTCATTAATGGCATCCGGTTTTTCCAGCTCGGCCGTGGGCACTATGGCGGGTCAAGTGATTATGCAAGGGTTTGTGGGATTTACCATCCCGGTTTGGATTCGGCGGGTGGTAACGATGGTCCCTACCGCCATCATTGTCGCCATCGGGATTAATCCCACGGAAACGCTTGTTTTGAGCCAGGTGCTGTTAAGTTTGGTGCTTCCCATTCCCGTGCTGACACTCATCTACTTTGCCAGCAAGCCGGACGTCATGGGGGTCTTGGTGAATCGCAAATATCTAACCGTGGCGGCCATGGTCTGCGCTATCGCTATTGTGTGCTTGAATTTCCTACTTATCTATCAAACCTTGGGAGGCGGCATCTAGGAGGGACAATTTTGTCCTCCGAAAAAATTCGGGGAGAGGCGGTTTTGGCGGTTAGCGCAGCATCGCCATATCCCCGATGGCAACGGTGCCGCCCTTCTCAACCTCGGCCCACACTCCAAATAGGGTGTCGTGATGGGATCCCAAGGTTTTCAGCACGCGGTTATCTTTTTGCAATTCTTGCTGGGCATTGGTTATCATTACGCAGCGTCTCAGGGGAGCAACCACCCGCAAAGTCACATGGGTGCCAATGGCAATTTGACGATTGACCCACTGATCCTCGATATATCCGATTTGGTCGCTCTCAATTAAAAGATTGGCGCGAAAACGGCGGGCGTCGATGGAATCTCCCACTTGCTGGCTGAGCGCTCGCAATGCTGAAGTGGTGATAAGGCTTATGGGGCCATCATCAAAGTGGGGGGTGGCCTCTTCATGCACCAGGGACACCGGCATTTCCAGCCATTGACTGAGCACGTCATCTAGCGCGTCATGGGTGATGGGATATACAGCGCCATCGGGCATGGTCACCAAGATATCCGCTCCCTCGTGTCGGGCCTGGAATCTAAAAAGGCCATCCATCTGCTGCAGACGTTTTTTGGTGGTTTTTCCGCTGCCCAATCGGCCATTGGGGTGGCGAACAGCCCAAAGGCGATCCCCCACCAATCCCCGTTGGTCTATTTCTACCTTTTGCAGTGATTCGCCCAAAATTGACTTAACGGGGAATCGCCGTATTTGCTGAATAGGTCCTAACGTTTGGTCTTGAGGTTGCATTGTTCCAGCCTTTCTACACGTTGTTGAATATATTTTCCTGATCTTGCACTTAGCCCCGGGTTGCGCCTGCTCCAGCCGGGAAAGAAACTGGGCCGGGCGAAGGTGCTACGTGCCGCGTTTACATCCCGACTCATAACTACGCCGCACTATAGACACTGATATGTTACGCCACCAGCCATTAGAGGGGCAACCATCTAAGAATCTCACGCGATACCGGTTGGACGCTGCCTTCACGGCGGCTGGAGCTATCTCAGAAACATCGTATGGTATTTGTTTGGGGTGTTGGGCTTACGGATGTCGCGATCATGGTGGTCTCGCGGTATTCATCACCGGCCCGGGGTGACGCGACGGGGTGCAATCGATGAAGCGGAAGCATTGGCGGAGCCTGAGCCAAGACCTGCCGGAGCCGCGTGGCCCCGGCGGTCCGATGTCGTGCTGCTGATTAGGACGGTGGGGTGCTGTCGGCCGCCGAGGATCAACTAGCCGTTGTGGTGCAGGTTGCCGTGACCAGGGTTCCCGCAGCCACCTGCGGTCCCAAGAGCCCATCCGCTGAGCGGCTGGCGAAGACCATAATCAGGCCGTTGCTGGGAAACGTACCGGTCCTGGTTTGGATGGACGCCGCACCTGCCCACGTGCCTTCACCCTGCGGAAGATACATCATGAGTTGGTTGACTACGGCCCGCGCGGTACTTGGGTCGACCAACAGGAATGCATACGTGTTGTACGCGTCGCCCAGCGTGGCCGGGTTAGAGAGAAATCCCACCACGACGGCTATGGTCTACGCCCCAGACCCGGCCGATGTGATGAGGGTGGCCGGACCCACGGCCCCAGAAGTTATGTCAATAATGCTCGTGACGGGCGTCGTGCAAAGGGTCGATAAGCTTGGATCCATGAAGTCGCTCCTTTCCGCACTGTGCTACGTTGCATCCTATGAATCATCAGGAAAGGTTGTGACCAACTCAGGCAGACGCCTACGACGGCGGACCAGCCGCGGGAGGATCGAGGTGGCGTCGCCAATGGTGTGTCATTACCGTCAAAAACGGCCTGATTAAGCGTCAATCAGATGCGACGGGTCGATTCTCGATTTTATCCGTTTCTCAGCGCACTGCTATTTGAGGTTGTACACTCCGAACGTTGCCTACCACTCTACGCATGGAATACCCTATTAAGGCCTCGGGGGTAATCCGCAGCATTCCGGTTTTGACTGCCAGAGGCATCCGCTGGTGAATGATTTTTCCCATGCGATGTGATTGGCGCGCTACAAAAAGGGCGGAATTGAGGCGCAGATTCCGATACCGTTCTATGGCCTGAAGAGGTTCGGTGGTATTGGCGACTTCTTGTGCCAGCACCCAGGCGTCCATAATGCCTTGACAGGCTCCTTGTCCCGTGTTGGGAGTCATGAGATGGGCGGCATCGCCGATCAGGGTCATCGGCCAAGGCACCTCGGTAAACGGGCGCAATTGATCAAAGATTGGATGGATGAGGAGATCGTCATCCGCAGTTAATCGCAGCAGATCGTTCACGGGTGCGAACCATTGACGGAAATGGCGAAGAAAATGGTCGCGCGTGGGGAGGTTTTGGGCGTCTGTCCAGGGCAAAGTAGCAAACCAGTATACCTGGCTTTCTCCCATGGGGCTAAATCCAAATTCGCCTCTTCCTCCCCAAACTTGCAAGGTGGAATGGGACCACGCGGGAGGCAAGGGGTATTCAATCACTCCCCGCATGGCGACAAAGTTTTGAAATTGAGCCTCTGGCAGTTTGGGCCAAACAGTGTCACGGACGATGGAGTGGGCGCCATCGGCACCAATCAGCATAAGAGTTTTATGGCTCTCGTTATTCGCGAGGTCTAAGCCTATTTCCTGTCCGGGGTAAATGGCCGTTACGGGGCTGTCGGTGACAAGAACGCCGGGGGGCAGAGCCTCCAGCAAGCTGCGCAAGATGTGGGTGCGGGGCACAGCCCATGCGGATTCGCCCCAGCCCTTCCCAACTTGGTCAAGATTAATGGATTTCAATACGCGGCCTTGGGGAGTGACGAACTGATACCGATCAATACGGGAACCGGATTGGGTTATGCGCTCGGCAATGCCTAGTTGGCGGAACACCCACATGGCATTGGGGGCCATAGCCAAGGCCGCCCCTATGTGATATTGGTTCAAGGGGCGTGCTTCCAGCACCACAACGGGTTTTTCTTTTTGCGTCAGCGCTAGTGCGGTAGTAAGTCCAGCGATGCCACCGCCGACTATGGTGATGGGGCTAATCATTCTCACCCTGACCGATTTTTTCTTTATGGTACACTACCATGTAATACACATTATGACAGAGAACGGACAGGAGGATAGGGGGGTGGCAAAAAAATCCGGCAAGTTGCTCCAAGGCGCGGGATCGACGGGGCCGCAGGGGAAACGGCATGGTTACTGGCTTTGGATATTGGTGGCCGTACTAGCGGCTGCCGCTTTGGCGCTAGGATATCGGAGCTTGGGCCCTCCTTCCTCCAATAAGGTCCCGGGAAAGTCTAATACTCTTTCCTTGCGTGAGCCGCCGCTGCCCCGAAGCGGCTTTACCTGGAAGTATCAAGCCTATGCGTTAAATTCGGGTAAGCCCGCAGTCCTCGTGCCAGGGCATCGCATTACCGTGGTGGTGTTGATGGCGTCTTGGTGCCTCTATTGCGCGTATGTGGATAGATATGTTTTGCCCTCGTTGCTGCATACGCCCGGAATTCAGATCAATGTCGTGGATGTGTCTCCAAACAGTGGGATTGGCGACCCCGGGCCGAAAACTCCGGCGTTTTCCGGCAAAGATCATATGGGCCCCGCTGTTAGTGTGACAGGCATGCGCCAGGTGATGAACACTTACGTGAAAAAATTTGGCTTGCGCCAACCTAATGTGCATGTGTTTGTTGATCCGCGCGGTATAAACTACTGGAACGTGCAGTATTTTCCCACCATACTGTTCGTAACCGCCAAGGGCCGCCCATTGCGAATAAACGGCGGTATTACACCGGCTCAGGCGCAATCATATCTTCGGCAGGAGTTAGGGAAGGGGTAGGCGGCAAGCCTTTTTCCATTCATTTTCGTGGCCACGCGTGCTCTATTTCCTTTTGCTTTGGGCGGGTATCGGGCTTGTTCCCATAACGAATGGATTCGTAAATCTGGGAGGCTTTGGCGTTTCCCGCATCTTGTCGGGTCAGCCATTCGCGAAGGGTCTCGTCAGCATTCCGGGCGTGGCCCCGTTTTTTTGCCTGGCCGAGGCGGCGTTTCACCAAACGGCGCACGGGGCCTAAAGCGGTCTTAAAGGGCCGGAATAGGGTCACGGATGGTTCGGCTAAGATTTCGCGGACAATTCTCGGATCAGGCCCGCGCTCCGCTTCCGTACTCTCGACTTCCTCCAAATAGCGGAACGCCGCCCTAAGAATGATGGCCAGCATAATGGCGGCGACGGCAATGACCACGATAATGATAATCAAGGGCGCGTGACTCGCGATGGTGTGTGCCGAAGAGGGGTGAGCGGTTGTCGACGTACTTGTCTGCGTTGTCGGATGCCGAGTCCGCAGGCGCCGCATAAAGGCAAAAAGTGGATAAGCCAAGCCGGCAAAAAAGGCCGCGATGAGGGTTCTCCACGGCAAAAGACGTAGGATGAGAGTTGCCACGATAGCTGCCGCGGCCGCCACCAGGGCTATGGCCGCTCCTAGCCGCATCTGCCGATATTGAGTCGCCGCCGGGAGACCGTCTGTATGGCTTAAGGCGAGTACAGCCGCCGCGATTAAGGGGATAAAAGCCAGGGCCGAAGGGGGATGGACAAACGCGGCGACGGTGGTTATCAAGAGGCTTGCCATTATCGCGCGCTCCGCCGATGGCTCCTTGTGGAGGGATATCGTTAACACCGCTGCCGCCATAATCACTTGCAGGATGAAAGCCCAAGGCGTGGCAATAAAGAGGAGCGCGATCGCTGCCAAAATAATTTCAAGGGCAAACCGCCAAATGAGGCGCGTTTTGGGGAGAACACCCGGAATGACCGCTAGCGCCCACAAAAGGGGCGCGAGCCAGACAAGGCGGATAGCCACCGCGAATGAGGCCAAAGCAATGACGTACAGGCTCATCAACAAGACTCGTTTAATCATGGGACCATTCCCCGTGAGAAAAGCGCCAGACATTGTTGACCCATTCCGGAAGGGTGGGAATCTCATCGCCGGGCACGACCAGTATCACCTTGAGCCCTCGCAAGACTTTCGCTTGAAGATTTTGGGTCAGGTCATCTTCCCAATAGCGGCCAACAATCACTAAGGTGGTGTCATAGGTGAGGCGGGGCAGCAATTGGGTTAAAACCGGGACTAAATCATCGCCCATGGTGCTGCTGGGTTGAAGCCAGGCCAGAGCCGTTAAAAGCTCTTGCGCACTGCTATGGCGATGTGGGGCGAATCGAAATCCCCGTATGTGGCCCGGAAGGGATCCGGTTCCTGAGAGCCCGGTGACCAGTTTGGCCAATACGGCCGCCTCGACAATACTGGCGGCGGCGCTTACGGCGTCTTCCATGACGCTGCGAACAATGCCGTGCCAATGCTGTTCGGTGGTCTTGGGATGGAGCAGCACTTCCACGGATGAGGTTTTCATGGGTTCCCGTTGTTTTATCATGAGTTGCCGTAATCGCGCCGAGGCATAAGGGGCGACAAGGTGAATGGCGTCGCCAGGCTGATAGGGGCGGATATGCATAATTCGAAACGGGTCGTCAGGATCCCAAGGCTTGCCCTTTATGAGTCCTCGGTCAGCATTGTGTGACCAAAACCCCGGGGGTAATGGGTAACGGCGCGGCCAAATGGTGAGGTGCTGCTGGTGGTTGTCTAAGTGAATTAATTGAGACCATTTGAGGGGATCGTGAAAAGCCAGGGAACTGGGTCCAATATTCCATCGTCCTCGGTCTTGCCCGTTAAGCCGGTATCGAATCCGTACCCGTTGACGAGCGCCCACCCACAGCGTTCCTTTAATGGTTTGGTTGGCGCCCCGAACTATTTGGGCGGTGTCCGCACCTTCCGCCCACAGATTTCGGGGAAGGTCAATGGACCACCGTGCGTTTAATATGGGCCAGGGCAGAGGGTTTTCAATCATGATTTCCGAAACCACCGTTTCGCCGATTTCCGCGTGGGTTTGGCTTAATTTCAAGGAGATGGCGATGTTGCTGAGAGTTCGGTGGGCCATATGAGACGAAAGCACGGAAAGGCCCCACAAGAATAGGCCGATGGCAAGAATGCTAAAGCGATTGGAAAGCAATCCCGCCACCGCCCAAAGTATCGCTAGAGATGGAAGAATTTGTTGGCGCCAGGCGGGGAATATCATGGGGTGTCTTCGACCGGCACGGCTGTCTCCGAGAGGATTTCCTCCACCACCCGGGGGGCGCTGACCCGGCTTACCAGGGCGCTGGTGTTGAGAAGCAAGCGATGACTGAGCACGTAGGGGGCCAGCCATTTAACGTGGTCAGGGGTGGCGTAATCCATTCCCAGAAGCCAGGCGTAGCTGCGGGCCAATTGCGCGAAGCGGACACTGGTGCGCGGCGACACGCCTAGTTGCACCAGGGGATGAGTTCGGGTTGTGCGGCATAATTGCACGATGTAGTCGCGAACGGCATCGTTGATGAGTACCGATTTAGCCTCATCGGCCATGGCTTGCAGCGTCGCCGAATCCATTACCGGTTTTAGTTGCCGTACGGGGTCACTGATGGAAAACTGTTGGACTAGCTGGCGTTCGTCATTTTCGCTGGGGTATCCCAAAGAAACGGATACCAGGAATCGGTCCAACTCCGCTTCCGGCAAGGGAAAAGTTCCTTCCATTTCAAGAGGATTTTGGGTGGCAATCACTAAAAATGGTTGGGGAAGGGGGTGAGATTGACCGTCGGCGCTGACTTGGCGTTCTTCCATGCATTCTAACAGGGCGGACTGGGTGCGCGGAGTGGTGCGGTTAATCTCGTCCACGAGCAAAATATTATGAAAGACCGGCCCTGGTCGAAAAATCAACTCACCGTTTTTCATGTCGTAGACTGGGCCCCCGGTAATATCCTGCGGAAGCAAATCAGGCGTTCCTTGCACACGCGCCATGGTTAAATGCATGAGTGCCGCCATCGACCGGGCCAGGCGTGTTTTGGCCACTCCAGGTACGTCATCCAGCAATACATGTCCATTGGCCAGCCAGGCCGCCAAGACCAGCGTGGATTGGGTTCGTTTGCCCAGTACCACCCGGTCCAATAGGTCCAGCAATGAGCGCGCCCGATCATGCAGAATGTTTTGCATACTATCTCTCCTTAGCGGCAGGCCGCGGTGCCTTTCTCATTTCGCAACCAGATCCATGAAATCCTTCCATAAATTAGCGAAACGCCCACTTCACGGCAAGCTTTTTTGGCCATATTCCGTATGCGTGGGCGCGTTTCGGAAATGATAAACCCAGACATACAAGGTAAGGAGGGATGATATTATGCCTCAAGTGCAGGTGCGCTGCACGGTGGACAATTGTTACTACTGGGCGGAGGGTAATTATTGCAATGCCGACAGCATTCTTATCACCTCAACCGATGCGGCTGCCAAACACTCCGATTCGTTGCAAAATCAAGCGATGAGCGCACTCGTCAATCAAATTGGTGAAACGCCCGCGCATCATTCCGTGGAAACTGCTTGTCAAACATTCCGGCCTCGCTAGTCCGTGCCGAAGGTAGGGGCACACCTTAATGGTGTGCCCTGATTGCTGAGCGGTTGTCGTACTCGAAGGAATAGTTCAGGGTATTTTCAGCCACAACTCCACCAAAGTGATAGATAATCTAGAAAATCAACCATGCTGAACCTTGACTCTTTCGCGCGCTGTTGTCGGACCATTAATTCCGAAACTCGGTTGCCGGGCGGGATGGGGGCGGCCGAATTTTATGGTGCAATCATCTTAATGAACTTGTCGCGGCAAGCGCATCAGGGAGGTCATTTCATGGACGCAAGTAGTCGAATTCAAGAGCTGGAACCAATGACAGGGGAGTCGCCCGAGACAATTCTACGGTGGGCGTATGAGGCGTTTGGGGACAAGGTGACCATTGCCTCAAGCTTTGGGGCCGAGGATGTCATGCTGATTGATTTGGCATCCCGTGTCTATTCTCATCCCGACGTATTTTTCTTAGACACTGATTTGCATTTTCACGAGACCTATCAACTGGTGGATGCCATCGAGGAGCGGTACCCCGTCAAGCTTCGCCGCATGTCTCCGGAACTGACCCTGCAGCAGCAAGCGGAAAAGCATGGCGAGGCCCTTTGGGCCCGTGACCCCGACTTGTGCTGCAATATTCGCAAGGTGGAGCCGTTAAAGCGTGCCTTAAAGGGATATGAGGCCTGGATTACAGGGGTTCGGCGGGACCAAAGCCCCACGCGTGCCCGTGCTCAAGCCGTGGAGTGGGACGACAAGCATGGATTGGTGAAAGTGAATCCCTTGGTGCTGTTAACCTCCCAAGACGTGTGGGATTGGGTGCATACGCATGATGTCCCGTATAACCCGCTACACGACCAAGGGTATCCCAGCATTGGCTGCATGCCCTGCACCCAGCCGGTCAAGCCCGGGGAGGATCCACGGTCGGGTCGGTGGGCTGGTTTTGATAAGAAGGAGTGCGGATTGCACTAGGCGGCTTGGCGTTTGCTATCTTTTGAGAAGCTCTGATAGCATTGAACTATGGCAAACAATCAATATCGGCCTGTGCCACTGACGGTGTTGCAGCGGCCTACGGAAGAGTTGGCGTATCAACTCTTAAATCTGGTGCTGGTGCATGAAAGCCCCGAAGGCTTAACCGCCGGCCGCATTGTGGAGTGCGAGATGTATCGGGGGCCGGGGGATAAAGGGGCGCACAGCTTCACTGGAGTGCCCACCTCCCGCACGCAAGTAATGTTTGGTCCTGCCGGCCACGCGTATGTATATCTCATCTACGGCATGTATTGGTGCTTGAATGTGGTTACCGAGGCGGCGGGGTTGCCCCACGCTATCCTCATTCGGGCATTGCAGCCGCTCGAGGGCCTGGAATTGATGGCGTCTCGGCACAAGCCGCGAAAGAACCCTGACAGCCCGTTGAAGCTGGCGAGCGGACCGGGGAAGCTATGCCGGGCGATGGGCATTGATCGTCGCCATTATGGGGCGCCATTGTGGGAACCTCCCTTTTACCTAGCGGAAGCCCCGGGCGTTTGGCCCGCATATCGCGTGGCACGAGGTCCCAGGGTGAATATCGATTACGCGGAAGAAGCCCGTGATTTCCCTTGGCGTTTTTGGGTGGACGGGCATCCCTCGGTTTCTTATCGAAAAGGGCCGGTTACCACTCTGGAGGCTGTCGCCGTTCATTCATGACGGGGGCGTCCCGCCGGTGCTACAATGACGCTAAAGTAGGAGCCGCCCAAGCGTTCGAGGTACTTAAAGGCAGTTGAAGCGCTATAGAGGGGCTATTGGCGAGGCTCTCAGGGGGAAACGGGAATGAGCATAGGCGGCCACTCTCTTTTTGAGTGTGTGCCGAATTTTTCCGAAGGGCGTCGGCCAGAGATTTTAGACGCGTTGCGAAAAGCGGCCGAGGTTCCGGAGGTGGCAATTTTGGGGATGGAAGGGGATCCAGACCATAACCGCGCTGTGATGACGTTGGTGGGTCCGGCAGAACCCCTGAGTGAGGCTGTATTCCGCGCCATGCGGATTGCGGTGGAATCCATTGATTTAAATCAGCATCGGGGGACGCACCCGCGCATTGGAGCCGCAGACGTGATTCCATTTGTTCCCTGGCGGAACGCGACCATGGATGAGGCTGTAGGTCTGGCGCATGCTTTAGGGCGTCGGGTGGGCGATGAGTTGGGGCTTCCCGTCTTTTTTTATGGGTACGCCGCCTTATCACCCGCGCGGATTAATTTGTTCGAGGTGCGGCGGGGCGAGTTTGAAGGACTGGCCATGCGAATGTCCCGGGAGGCGCCTGACTTTGGGCCGACCGCACCACACCCAACGGCGGGCGCGGCAGCCATTGGGGCGCGCAATGTGCTGATTGCCTTCAACGTGTATCTTCACACACAAAATCTCACCGTCGCAAGACGCGTGGCCCGCGCGGTGCGGGGCACCTCAGGCGGTTTGGTCGGCGTCAAAGCATTGGCGATGGACACCAAGAGCCGCGGCTGGGTTCAGGTTTCCATGAACTTGATCGACTATCGCACCACGTCATTGCCCCAGGCGTTAGAAATGGTGCGTCGTGAAGCCGCCCGTTACGGTGTAGCCGTAGCCGAAACCGAGGTGGTGGGTTTAATGCCCTATGTCGCTCTCGAGGATGCCGTCCGCTATTATTTGCAGATGCCCGGATTTGAGCGGCGGCGAGTATTGGAAACCGCCATGGGCGATGCCGATCACCATAGCAATGGGCATGCGGGAGGATGGGACGATGGAATCTAAACCGATAATCATACGGCATATTGGGCAATTGTTAACCATGAGCGGCCCTGGTCCAAATGATGCGTTTGCTTGCATCAGTCACGCCGCCCTGGTTGTAGAAAAAGGCCTGGTGGTTTGGGCTGGGGCGGATAGCGGACTGCCCTCCCAGTATCAGGGAATAGAAATTGACGGAGGGGGCGCGTTGGTGACGCCCGGGTTGGTGGATGCCCATACTCACCTCATCTACGCCGGACACCGCGCGCATGAAGTCCGGATGCGGGCTCAAGGACGATCCTATCTCGAAATTCTTCAAGCCGGGGGAGGCATTCTTTCCACGGTGGAAAAAACCCGCGGCGCCTCGGACCAAGAATTATTGGCGGCCACCCGCAAACGTCTCAATCATGGCTTATTGTCGGGGACTACCACGTTTGAGATAAAAAGCGGTTATGACCTCACGGTTGACGGTGAATTGCGTTTGCTGCGCTTGATTAACCAATTGCGGGAAGAAGGACCGTGGCGCGTTATTCCTACCGCCTTAGCCGCTCACGCCGTACCTCCTGAGTTTTTCGGACGCCCCGCTGACTATTTGCGGCATCTTGAACGCGAGTACTTGCCAAAAATCAGCCCACTGGCTGAGGTGGTGGACATTTTTTGCGAACCCGGGGTTTTTTCCCTGGATGATTCCCGCCACTATCTGCAAGCGGCGCAAGCACGAGGTCTGCAGGTCAAATTGCATGTGGATGAACTGGCGGATGGCAAAGGAGCCTGGCTGGCAGCGGCAATAGGGGCGCAGTCGGCCGATCATTGCGCCTTAACCAGCGGCGAGGCGTATGGGGCTATGGCGCGGGCGGGAGTGGCGGCGGTGATTTTGCCCGGTACCGCTCGTTACTTAGATCACGGTCACATGGCCAATGCCCGCGCTATGTTGGATCATGGCGGATGGGTCGCCATCGCCTCCGACGGCAACCCGGGCTCGTCTCCCACCGACTCCTTAGGACAGTTGCTGCCGTGGGCTGCCTCGTGGCTTAAGCTGACGCCCGAGGAAGTATGGACGGGGGTCACGCGGGGTGGGGCGCAAGCGTTGCGGATTTTGCAGGCGGGCCGCCTGGTGGCTGGGGCGCCGGCGGACTTTATTCTCTGGGATGCCGAGCATTATGCCTATCCCACGTACTATTACGGAAGCAACTTGGTGCGTGAGGTATATGTTGGTGGCCGCCGGGTCGCGGCCAATCGCCCCGAGGTCATTTAGGCCCTCGGCACGGAAAACTGCCGGGGACAAAGCAAAGTAAGGGCAACCTTAGGGGAGAACGGGGGTTCATGGTGGAAGAAGCAAAGGGGCATCATCTGGGTGCCTGGAATATGGAGCAGTTGGCACGATTGGAGCGTCCTGATCGGGAGTTGCTGATGCCGCGCGACGTGGTGATGGGGTTTGTCGGGGTCCCGTTTGGGGGCAAGGTGGCCGACGTGGGCGCGGGATTAGGATGGCTCACGCTTCCTCTAGCGTTGGCCGTTGGTTCTCCCGGTGAAGTGTTTGCCATCGATCCCAGCCGGGAGGCGGTCGAGTTCATCGCGGAGCGTGCGCGGCAGGCGGGATTGGCGCAGGTGCGGCCGTGTCAGGCGCCCGCGGAAGCAACGGGTCTGGCTGACAACTTTTTGGACCGGATCGTCTGGCACATCATGTATCATGACGTGGCGGACCGGGATCGGGCCTTGGGGGAAATGCATCGCATTCTCAAGCCGGGCGGACGTTGGATTATTGTGGACTGGGACAAGCGGGAAATGAAGGAAGGGCCGCCATTATCCGTGCGGATGTCGCCCCTGGATGTGGAGAATGAGGTGGAGCGAGCGGGATTCAAGGTATTGCGGCATTGGTCGGCGGGACCAGTGACGTGGGGCATCACGGCGGAAAAGCCATGACCCAATTGGGAATTGACATCACCTCGGTGAAACGGATACAGGCGTTGGCGGCGCGCCGTCCTAGGGCTCTTAAACGTCTGTTTACGGAGAACGAAGTGCGGGACGCCGGGATGGGCCGGCAACGCTGGCCGCGGCTTGCCGGTCGGTTCGCCGCCAAGGAAGCTCTTATCAAAGCGGCGCGAGGGCTTCACGGCGGCAGTTATCAGAACATTGAATTGCGCCGGCGGCCAGGTGCCCCCCCGCAAGTCACGGTCAGCGGCCTCTTGCGGGAATGGTTGGAATCTAAAGGATATGTTGTGTCGATCTCCATCAGTCATGAGGATGAATTCGCCGTGGCGATTGCGAGTCTGGATGCGGGGGGAGGGGAGCCTGGTGTGGCCGGTCTGGACTCTTGAGGAGGCTCGGGCGGCGGATCGTATGGCCCAGGACGAAGGCGTGCCGTTCGCGGGCCTCTTAAGCGTTGCCGGATTTCAACTCGCCCGCTTCCTGACGCGGGAAAACCCCCAAGGTCCCCTCGTTGTGTTGGCGGGTCCCGGCGCCAACGGCGGGGACGGATGGGTGGCAGCGCGCCACTTGGCCCGCTATTTTCCGGTGACGGTCGTGCCCGTGGCTGAGCCGCGGTTTTTAGGCGCCGACGGATGGGTGCGGGCGGCGCGGCAAAATGGCGTGGAGGTGGTGTCAGGCCGGGAGGCCGAAGAGCGGGTGCAGCAGGCAGCTCTGGTGGTTGACGCGATTTTCGGCACCGGCTTTCATGGCAGTGTGGCCGATAGCGTGGCGGGGCCTTGGCTGCGGTTGTTGGCGGGCTCGGGCGTCCCGGTGGTGGCTGTGGACCTGCCCAGCGGGGTGCGCACAGATACCGGGTTTTATGACGGGCCTTCCTTAAATCTTAGCGCCGTCGTCACTATGGGTGCCGCCAAATGGGGGCTGGTGGGCTACCCCGCGGCGCAAATGGCGTCAGAGTTAGTGGTTGCCGACATTGGTCTTCCCTCTCGTTCCTTCGCTAATCCCACGGGCGCTTGGATCGAACCGGAATGGGCGGCTGCCCGTCTTCCCCGGCTTGGACCCTTAACCCACAAATATGGCCGCGGACATGTGGTGGTGATTGGAGGATCACGGGCCATGCCCGGGGCTCCCATTTTAGCGGCGACGGCTGCCTTAAAGGCGGGTGCTGGCCTTGTTGAGGTTCTTGTGCCGAAAAGTGCGGTGGGCGCTTCTTTTTCTCCCTCCCTCATTGTTCATCGGCTTCCCGAAACCCCAACAGGTGAGCTATGCTGGAGTGTGGAACTGCGTCAGTTGGCGCAGCGGGCGGATGCCCTGGTGGTGGGTCCAGGGCTGGGCCGCGGGGTGTCGCCGGAACTTTTGGCGGGGCTCTTGGCTCTGGCCAAGCCTACGGTGGTTGACGCGGATGGGATTCGCCTTATCAAACAATTAAAGATGCCGCTGCCAAAGAATTGGGTGCTGACGCCCCATTCCGGGGAACTTGCCGCACTTTTGGACCGGGATGCGTCCTCCATTAATGCCGACCGGCGGGGATCCGTGCTTGAGGCCACATCCTGGCTAAAATGTCCGCTATTGTTAAAAGGGCGTTTTAGTCTGATCGGGGATGGCAGCCATATTTGGGTCAACCCCACCGGAGGCCCGGAACTGGCGACGGCGGGCAGCGGCGATGTGTTAAGCGGAATGGTCGCGCGCCTAATGGCGTCAGGTCTTGAGCCGGGGGACGCCCTAGCCTTAGCCGCCTATTGGCACGGATGGGCCGGCCAACTGGGGGAGCAAGCGGAAGGCCTGTCGTTGACCAGCGATACTCTTATCTCCTGGATTGGGGCGGCCGCTAAGGCGATAGAGGAAATGCGCCATCCGCGATCAATACGCATGTGGTGAAGTTATGGGAACGGGGGTGGCGACAATGATTACCGCTCATGCGCGGGGGACCTACGCTCTTATTGATTTGGACGCCATAAGTTTTAATATTGGTGTCTTTCGCCGGGCAATCGGGGAATCCGTGTCTCTTATGGCGGTGGTCAAGGCTGATGGATACGGACATGGAGCGCTTGCGGTGGCGCGGACCGCGGTTTCAGCGGGGGCGGACTGGCTGGGGGTGGCGGCGGCTGAAGAAGGCGAGGAGTTGCGTCAGGGAGGAATTGAGCTTCCCATCTTGATTTTGGGACCCAGTTCATTTGAGCAAGTGGGCATTGCCGTGGCTCATGGTTTGGATGTCACTCTATTCGAGCACTCAACCTGGGAGGCGCTCCGGCATTGGGGCGCGAAATTTGGAATGGCGCCCCGGGTTCATTTGAAGGTGGACACGGGAATGGGACGCGTGGGCGTCAAGCCTGGGGAGGTTGCCGACGTCTGGATAGAGCGCCTTAAGAGCGGTGAAGTGGTGTGGCAAGGTTTGATGTCTCATTTGGCTTCCAGCGATTCCGACATTGAGTCGACCCGCCAACAATTGGAGGTATTCTTAGATGTGATTGAGTCCATGCGGTCGCGATCCATCGGGCTTCCTCCCCTCCTGCACCTGGCCAATTCCGCCGCGACGCTCCGTTTTCCAGGGACGCATTTTAACTTGGTGCGCGTGGGGTTAGGGCTGTACGGCGCTCCCCCTTATCCCGGTGCGGATACTCTCCGGGCCGCCATGAGCCTTCACAGTCAGGTGGCTTTTGTCAAGGAGGTGCCGCCAGGCACCCCGGTCGGTTATGGCAGCACCTATGTGACCGAAACCGCTTGTCAGCTGGTGACTATTCCGGTGGGATACGCGGACGGGTATCGGCGCGCTTTTTCCAATCGGGGGGCCGTTTTGCTGTCTGGGAGGCGCTGTCCCGTGGTTGGCCGCGTATCGATGGACCAAATTGTGGTAGTCGTTCCCCAAGACGTCGGGGTCTACGTGGGCGATCCGGTGGTGCTCATGGGAGAGGATGGTGATCAAGTTATTTCCGCGGATGAAATGGCGGACTGGGCAGACACCATCAGTTACGAGATTTTGACAGGGGTGGGTCCACGCGTGCCCCGGGTTTATGCGCATGGGGAATAATGGCGCGGAGATTTGCCTGGTGCCGCGCGTTGACCCCAATTTAGGCAGAAGCTATAATAGGTGCCAGATACAAGAAAATGAGGTGGGCGTGTTGACGGAAAACCGCCGTGTGGTGGTTAGGTTGCCGCATCATCTTGTGGACGCCTTGGATCAGGCGGCATCGGGTGAGGGGCGACATCGCAGCGAATTGATTCGCGAAAGTGTCGAATATTATCTCGCGGAGCAGCGTCGGCAGGAAATTCGTCAAGCGTTAATCGAAGGTTATCAGGAAATGGGGCTGTTGAACTCCGCGTTGGCGGAAGAGCGATGGGACCTTGTGAGATTGCCTAAGGAGTAGTTCGTGGCCGGAGTTGACGTCGCAGTACGCCGGGGCGACATTTTTTTTGCGGATCTTTCTCCGGTGGTGGGTTCAGAGCAGGGAGGAGTTCGACCTGTTCTTATTTTGCAAAACGATATTGGTAACCGTTATAGCCCTACGACCATTGTCTGTGCGGTAACCTCCCAAGTGCTTAAGGCCCGGCTTCCCATTCATATTGAAGTGAAGGCGTCGGAGTCCAGCCTCGACCGGGATTCTGTCATCCTGCTGGAACAAATTCGCACTGTCGACAAGCGGCGGCTCAGGGAGCGAATCGCGCATCTCAACGCCGATACCATGGTGCGGGTTAATCAAGCCATTGCCATTAGTTTGGGACTCACGGAGCTTTAACGGAGTCAAGGAGAGCGGGGAACAAGTAGTGAAAGCAAAAATCGGCTTGACGATGTCCCGTGAGTATGACGGTGGATATCCTCGGGATTTTCTCCGCCATACGTACGCGGAAGCCGTAATAAAATTTGGGGGCATCCCGGTTTTGTTGCCCAATGTTGAGACCAGCGTGCCCTTGCTGGAGTATTGTGACGGTCTGTTACTAACAGGTGGGGGAGATTTTGATCCCGCTTGTTTCAAAAAAGACGATCAAGGCACAGAGTGGGGTGGAGTCTCGCCCGATCGCGACCGGGTGGAAATGCTGTTAATTGCGGAGGCTAATCGCCGCCAGTTGCCCATCTTCGGAATTTGCCGGGGATTGCAGGCGCTTGCCGTGTCCTTTGGCGGAACGCTTATTCAGGACATTCCATCGTCGGTAGCGGGCTCTTCGTTTAAGCATAGCCAATCCCAGGCTCGCCGTCAGGTGACCCATCCGGTGGCCGTGCAAGCGGATAGCCGTCTGGCGAACATCTTGGGGCGTGTCGATTTAGAGGTGAATTCGTTTCATCATCAGGCGGTTGCCGATGTGCCTGCCGGATGGCGAGTGAGCGCCCAGGCCCCGGACGGCATTGTTGAGGCGATGGAATACCCCGGCAATCGCAGAT
>JAJYTS010000041.1 GCA_021792935.1 Bacillota bacterium
ATGTGAATGGTGACGCGGTCTCCCTTCTTAAGACCGGCGTAATCTCTCAAGATAGCGGCAAACTCATTGACACGGGCATACAACTCTTGGTACGTGACGGCAACGATGGGATCCTCTTCACGCTCCGCCACAAAATAATAGGCAACCTTATTCTTATGCTGATCTAAATGACGGTCGATGCAATTATACGAAGCGTTGAGCTCCCCACCTACAAACCAGCGCCAAAACGGAGGGTTCGAACTATCCAGAACGGTGTCCCAGCGCTTATGCCAGTCCAACAATTCCGCCTGTTCGACAAATGCGTCCGGAAAATTATCCAGACTATATTTATCATAGACGTTTGGGTCGGTTAAATTGGCTTGCGCAACGAAGTTCGGGGATGGTTCGAGATAATCTTCCTCCCGCCAGTGTACCGCAATGTCATTTTCCACTTCTGACACCTGTACCCCTCCCTTAATTCTCTACTCCACCTGATTCCTTAATCGAAGCGAATCATCAGCATCATTATACTCTGATTTGCGCGACAACCTCCGCAACCGGGAATTACCCACAATTTCGCATAACTTTGCCAAGGTTTCGACATGAGCCAGGCCGGGTATTATTTTCCACGAAGAAGCCGAAAAATCCTCCTATCGCGCAAAACTGATTACCTGTTTTCACGAGCGGCGGGGGCTTCTCGGCCAACCCCCTCTATGCGTGCCCGATAAAGCCGCAGGAAAAAGGGTTGCGGTCAACCCTCCGGGTAGGACGGGATAGTAATCACCAGGCCATCAGGCCACTATCCCATCAAAAAGTCTCATCGATATTCATTCATCTTCATTGGTTGAAGAAAAATCTCCAACAACTAGATGCCGTCGGAATATACACGCGATACAATATTGTTGGGGAGGTGAAGTTATTGACACAACTTTCGGCTGGGGTGAAGCCAGCCGTTCGCCATCGCTATGATGGGCATTCCTGGCATCCAGAGGCATCCGAGGTGGTCCAAGAAATGCCCGTGACAGTCATGGTCAACGGTCTCGAATATGTCACGGCGGCAGTCACGGCCATTGATTTGAAAGATTGGGTGTTGGGGCTGTTAGCCGGCGACGGCATCATTTCGCGGGCTGAAGAGATGACGATTTTTCAATGGCGCCCCGAAGATGGCCAAATTTGGGTACGAGTTCCGGGTGTTCAAGTCGGTACCACAACCTCCCGATACTTAGGGTCATGTTGTGGTCAGAGCCGCCCAGGGTTCTTCAATCCCGTGGGGATACCAGCCCTCCCCGCGACCTTAGTGCTTAAACCGGAACATATGCAACAGGCCTTCGAAGAGTTAAGCAACTGGTCCTCTCGCCAGCATTCAGGAGGTCTCCACGTGGCGGGACTGGCTCAATCCGGGCAGGTAGCCATCGCTCGTGCCGATGTGGGGCGCCATAACGCGCTTGACAAGGTATACGGAGCGGCGCTTTTGAACCCTGCGCTCTTTGCCCATTCCTATGTGGTGTTCTCGGGGCGCCTGTCGGCCGAAATTATTTGGAAAGTCCGTACCATGGGAGTTGAGGCGATTGTTTCCAACGCCGCGCCCACCAGCCTTGGCATTGAGCTGGGCGAACGTCTGGGCGTCACCCTGGTTGGCTTTGTGCGGGACGGAGAGCTCAGCGTGTTTGCACACCCTGAGCGGCTTCTCCTTCCCCAATAGGTATCAATGCCCTTGAAATTTTGGCGCACGCTTTTCCAAAAACGCTTGCATTCCTTCTTTTTGGTCATCCGAGGCGAACAGAAGACTAAAAAGTTTGCGTTCATGGGCAAGCCCTGTTTCCAAGGTTGTATCTAATGCGGTCAGTACCGATTCCTTGGCTAAACGTATGGCAATGGGAGGCATCTCCGACACGGTCCGCGCCAACTCCAAGGCGTGGGCAACCACCCGTTCTCGCGCCACCACGCGGTTAATCAATCCCATGGCCAAAGCCTCGTCGGCCGTTGCGGTTTTTCCCGTCAACACCATTTCCATGGCGCGCGCTTTGCCCGCAGCCTTGGTGAGGCGCTGGGTGCCACCGGCTCCCGGCATAACCCCGATTTTAATCTCAGGTTGCCCAAACTGGGCGTTGTCCCCGGCAATGACCATGTCACAAGCCATCACCAGTTCCATCCCGCCGCCCAGCGCCCAACCACAAACCGCCGCGATGAGCGGCTTGGGGAAACGGCGAATAGCCTCCCAACGAGTAATTTGCGAGGAAGACAACATGCTCACGGCGTCATTGCCACTGAGTTCCTGGATATCGGCCCCGGCCGCGAACGCCCTTTCACTACCCGTCAACACGACCGCTCGCACCGAATCATCCGTCGCGAGTTCGGTAAGACGTACCGACAGGGTTTCCATGAGTTCGCTTGACAGCGCGTTCAATACTTCCGGGCGGTTGAGCCGAAGCAACGTCACAAAATCATGGCGTTCTTCCAACAAGATACTCATTGCCATTCCACCGCCTTCATGGTCAGCAACCCTTTGGCAAACGTCTTCAAATCGGCAGCGGCCGCTTTGCCTTGAGGTGATTGCAGCGCGCTGTCCATGGCCTGGCGGTCGGAAAATCGCATTTCCGCCACCAAAAACCAGGGCTCATCGCCGGTTCCGCCCATGGCCGCTTCCCGGCCCCAGTCCAAACTAAGAAGTCCGGGCAACTGCAGGGCTAGAGGCGCATGAACATCCCGATAATGACTGAGAAACTCCACCTCATCTTGAGGCCGCCGGTAAAGCGCGAATAAAGAAACCACGTGCGCTCGCCACCCCTTTTTAGTCTTCCACCATACGGCTTACCACACGCACAGCTTTGCCCTGACTACGGGGCACTTGGCCGGCGGGCACCACTCGAACCATCAAATGCACACTTAACGCCGCATGCAGTCTCCGGCCCAAAGCCGCTTGATTCAAGGCGCCCGGGGAACTCTCTTCTAATTCCACCACCAAGTCAGGCCGCGACGGGTGACCTTCCCAAACCAGTTGGTACTGCGCACTAGCGCCCGGCTGCCCTAGCACGACGCGCTCAATTTCACTGGGAAACACATTGACACCGCGGACGATAAGCATGTCATCAGACCGTCCGTGAATGCGGGCAATGCGAACCGAGGTGCGCCCACAAACGCAAGGCTCCGCGTTAATTTGCACCAGATCCCCGGTGCGATAGCGGATCATGGGCATCGCCTCTTTGCTGAGAGTGGTCAGCACCAGTTCACCCATTTCGCCAGGAGCGACTCGCTGCAAAGTTTTCGGATCGATAACCTCAACATAAAAGAAGTCCTCAAAAATGTGCAGACCACTCTTGCCTTCGACACACTCCATAGCGACGCCGGGTCCGGTAATCTCGGAAAGTCCATAGATGTCCACCGCGTCAATTCCCAGACTTTCCTCAAGATGCCGCCGCATGCCGTCGCTCCAGGGCTCGGCTCCAAATATCCCCACCTTGAGCGAGATATCGTTGGGGGAGACACCCATGCTTTGCATCGTTTCGGCCATAAAAAGGGCATAACTAGGAGTAGCGGCCAACCCATCAGGCTGGAGATCCAACATTAACTGCACTTGACGCTCGGTGCCGCCGCCGGAAGCAGGGATTACAGCCACGCCCATCCGCTCCGCCCCGGCATGAAGGCCTAAGCCTCCGGTGAATAATCCGTAGCCATAGGCATTTTGTAACGTTTGGCCTGGCTCCAAACCTGCTGCCCCCAAGGAGCGTGCCACCACTTCCGCCCACATAGACAAATCATGCTCGGTATAGGCTACCACTGTCGGCCTTCCCCGGGTTCCACTGGACGCGTGATAACGGCGAATTTGATTTCTGGGCACCGCCAATAGCCCGAGAGGATAATGGTCGCGTAAATCGCTTTTCTTGGTCAGAGGTAGTTCCTGCAGCCGTTCCGACACGTGGGCATCCCATTGCTCCAGGGCGCCTAAGCGCTCAGAATAAAATGGAACGTGGTCCTTAGCCCAATGAAGCGTCCAGTTAAGCCGCGTTTTTTGCAAATCTTCCAATCGACTCCTGTCCATGGTTTCCATACCATGGTCCCAAATCATGACCATCCCCTCCTAGCTTATCCTAGACTGCCCCATAATCTATGGTCAATGAAAATATAAAATATAGTGGCAGTTCTGCTGTTTGCATCCCCAGCCTTGAAGTAGGGGACTCGGGAAAAACAACTATGGCTGCGCCGCGGGCTATACGACCCTCAAGCGGCCCTCCGAACTCGCCGAAAACATCCTGGTCCCAGTTTCTGCGGTGTCATGGCAACGATCCGCAAAAAGGTAGGCAACTCGCATATGAGCCCCGGGCAATCCGGAGAAGAGTGTTGTTCATACCGGCAACCATGTTGCCGGGGGGCGGATCCTCCCATTATGGCTTTGAGGGCCAAACTTTCCGGGGAGAGGCTCCATCGCCGCATTTAGTGGCGATGCGGAGCTCACCGATGAGTGTCCGGCCCCGCAACCTGTTCTCCGAGGGACTGAAGGAGGCCAAACATCTAGAGCCATCGCACACCTTCACCGTGATCCCCTGGGCGAGTCCGGTAATAGACGTGATTATACACTATATATCGTCATCAGTTACTGCGCGTGGTCATTCCGTCTAGAATAATGTTGTTGAGGGCTTTGGCCAAATCATCCACCGCCAGGCGTTCCTCCGCCAAAGTGCTGTTGGGACCGCCAACCTCAATCATCAGATCCGCTGGCATAAGTTGTTGATTATAGCGATAAGGGACCATGTCGATTCCCTTGCCCAGTGAAATGCCCGGCGCCACTTTTTTTAGCGCTTTCGACAGTTCCTGAGCAATGCGTAAATTCTGGCGCCAGAAAGGATTAGGCAAGAGTTGGCTGGTGCCCACCACAATAAGAATCTTGGAGACCTGGGCACCTTGTATGACAGCGGGTGCCACGTCGTCCGCGGACCGATGCAAATCTATCAGCATGCGAACCGATGGATACCAACTCATTAGTTGCTTAGCCGTGTAAAAAGACTTGCTATAACTCGCCAACAGCCCTTCAGACATATTGTCCACCCGGGATTGAACCACGGAAACTCCCTCTTTATGCAAGTCTTCCGACAACCACCAACCCACCTGAACAATGGTTTTAGACCAATCCGTCGAATATGGAGCCGCGGGTCCTGATGGCACATAAGGCCAAAATGACTCATGACTGTGGGTTTGATAGATTCCCACAATGGGGTTGGAACCCAGCTTTGCCCAAACGCGTCCCTGATCTCCCGGCAGTAAAGGATTCACCTCGTTTTGCCCGTTTAATCGCGGGGCCCCGCTCACGTGCCGGGGAGGCGCTCCCACCAATGGCTTCACCGTCCGCAATTGCGGAATTTCAGCCGCAAGCAAGTCATTAAGGTTATTCAACCGCACTCCCGCAACCACCCGAATTCCTGCCGTTAACAATTGCCGGGGATGCACCTGAAAATTTTGGGGTTCCATGGCAAGACCCATAAGTGGCAACCCTCTGTTTAGCCAACTCTCAAAAGTAGCAGCGGGAATTTTCCAATGGGTCAATGCCCGATCCAGCCATGACGGATGACCAGGAACAGTCAATTGGGTTGAAACGGGGATGCTGGTGAGTTTTGCCGGCATCTTAGACAGAACGGCAGCCGCCAACAGTAACGTGGCCCCGTACAACCCGGCACTTGCCCAGGGGATGCGCCGCCAAGGGCGGGAACCACGGGCCTTCTGGGCCCAATACCGATTCTTTTTAGCCCGACGAAGCCAAATGACCACCGGTTGCCGCCAGCGTGCCACCGTCCATCCCCCCCATCGCAGCATATGGTAAATACTGGAGGCTTAGACCGCTTATTCTCTAACCTCATCCATCGATAGCCCGCACAACCTCCCCGCCCTAAAGGGCGGAGATTCTGAGGGAACCACCATGGCTGCGTCGCGGGTCGAGAGACCCCGGGAGTGACCCTCCTGACTCGCCACCGCTTATCCCGCCAGCAACATGCCGGGGTTCAGCCAGACTACGCCTTAACGCCCTTTTGAGAGGGAGGGGACGGCGATACGTGATCCGTTGGGGGACAAGATACTCCCCGGGGCGAATCGCCCCATGCATCCCCTTGTTGTCAGGTAGATCGCACCATACCCCAACTCGGCCTGCACCATCGTACCGGTCGGCATGACCGCTGGGAGATGCACCCGAATCGGGTCGCGCCCGCGCCCGAGAGGCAAAAGCAGATACGGCCCCTCCATTTTCAGGGCTTGACCTTTGAAGATCGGATTGAAGTATCGACGACGGCGAAAGGGATATCGAGCCTGCTGATCACGTGCTTGCGTTTCGTCCCGGACCCCGTCAATCGTCGCGCAGAACTTCTCGATGAGCGCTTAAACGGTTTGCGAGTGTAACGGGAAGCGCCGTTTGAAATGCGCCTTGAGTTGGGATTCGGTGGGCCGCGGCCAATGCCGCCGACGGCAGAACTGGTGGACCTTCACCAGGCGCGTCCACAAGTCTCCCGCTGCCCGACGGGCAGCGGATACGTTCGCCCACTCGGTCGGGAACAAGGACACGCGATACAGGAAGACGGTCGTTTCGGGCATGAGGCACCCCCTTTCTTGACGCGCTATTGAGTTCATTAGATACTTGGTCTATGGCGCACTCAAGCGATTATAGAGCTGGTCGACACTGTGTATTCAATATGCATGTGCATTTGGTCTTTGTAGCCAAGTATCGGCGGTTGGTCTTCACAAAAGAAATCTTGGAGGACCTGCGGGCCATCTTTTCCGATGTGTGCCAGGACTTCGAAGCGACCTTGCAAGAATTCGACGGCGAGCGGGATCATGTGCATTTGCTAATCACCTACCCGCCAAAGGTCGCCATTTCTCGACTGGTGAATAGCCTCAAGGGCGTCTCATCCCGACTGATTCGTCAGAAGCACTATCCCAGTATTGAGCGAGCGCTGTGGGGCGGCAGCCTCTGGTCCCCCAGTTATTTTGCCGGGTCGGCTGGAGGAGCCCCCCTGTCAATCATCACGCAATACATCGAGCAACAGGACACCCCGGATTGACCCCTACGGCGCATCTGACAAAACAATGGTGCAATCTTTGCCAACGCCTCACCATTGACAAAGATTCTGTCTCTCTTTAGTTCTAGAGTCTGAAAAGCGTTGCCAATCGCGGGCTGATTCCAACCAAAATGGCAGAAAGACGTGACATTCAGATTTGTCTGCAGCCAATCGCACCAAATAGACTAGATACCGCAAAACAACCAGAGTCACGCGTCCCCTCCGCGACAGCGACTTTGCCTCCGGTCAACAGCGGTCACGGGGTGGATGCCCGACTATTTCTCATTGACATCCTGTACGGATCCCTGTCCCCGTCGGCGAGTCACTTCCTCGGTTCCCCACCAAATGACAGCCGCAAGCAGTCCTAAGACCCCAACAACGGCATACATGGGGCGAACCAGCCAGGCGCTGGGCACCAGCAACAGAGCAGCGGTTCCGGCAATGGCCCCCATTTCATCAAACGCCCCCAACCGGGCACGGGCGTGTCCGGCATGCCCTTCAGGTGCCCGCGCCAAGATAAAGGCTGCCGCCAAGTCTTGTACCAACCAGGCGGCAAATCCCTCGAGTCCCCCTAACACGATGAAAATGGGAAAGGACACGCCATGCGACAAAATTAGCCAACAAACACCCAACACCGCATAGAGCGGGGGAATCCATTGAAGCGGCCGCACCGAGATGCGGGCGAGAACCCAGCTGGCGAGGAGGCCCGATCCGCCCCACACCGAAAGCTCCACCCCATAACCAACCATCTGCCGATGCAGGACGTGGAAGGTATAGGCCATAGCCAACGTGTTGGCAGGCCAAGTTAAGAGGCTTACGCCAAACATGGCCAGGGCAGCCCGGTCCGGGCGCCAGTTAATTCGTTCCCAAGATCCACCGCGCGAACCGCCAACGCCACCAGACAGTCTTGACACCGCCAAGAGGGCAAACGCGTAGGCTCCAGCCGATATGAGAAACCCGCCGCGATATCCGCTCCAGGCCAGAATTATGCCAGCGACAAGCGGGCCGATAAGCCGGAGCGCGCTCTCCGATTGCCGCAGGCGCATAATAACTTGGCGGGTGGCGGCAAAATCATCGGGAACAGCCACATAATGCGCTTGTGCGGACGAATAGATGCCGCCCCCCGTCGACAGGCCCGCCAATAGAGCCAATGCCGCCCAAAAGTTGGCGACCCGCCAAAGGCCCAGCACCATCAACAAGCGAGCACCATAGGTTGCCAGCATAATAGGTTTAGAGGCAAAACGCCCACTAACCCATGAATAAACGCGGGGCAACACCAATCCCGGAATCGATCCGATAAGAAAGTACCATGCGTAACTGGAGGAGGATGGGTTAAGCGCTGTAATGAGAAGACCCAGCGCGACCTCACGAAACTGCGCGCCAAGGGTGACAGTCGCGTCGTCGACTGCGAGAAGCACCACATCTTTAGTTGATGGCATAAAAATTCCCCCCGGATTAACTGTGCGGAGGGAGGATCAGCGCGCCCTGGATTAAATTCCCAAACGGGCGGATCTCTCCCTGTAAGGCGCACTGCCAGCAGTCATCGGAGAGATCATGGAACACACCTGCTTTACTTTAGATGGACTCAGCATACAAAGGCCGCGCCATGACGTCAAGGCCATGCCGCCGCCGATGGACCAGGCCGGCTCTAACCTCCAAGGTCTCGCGGCAAAACACCGCAAAAGCAGCCGTCCACCTTTTTCGACTGCCTATATTGTGTAAGCGGGTCCGATGCGTCAAACCGTACCACGCGCCGCCGACCTCCTGCTACTACGCTTGTCCACTTTGCCGCAAACACCATTAGGTCACACCATCTGTCGCCGCTGCTGCTGGTTAGATCCCTAAGATGCGCTCCGCGCCTGACCGGATGCGTGCCAAGAGCCGCGTTGGGGAAACCAAAACACCCCGCATAGGAAGCACACCAAGCCGACCACCAGTCCTACGCGTTGGTACCCAAAGTGTTGAAAGGCCCAGCCCACCACAACATACAACAGTTGCATGACGCTGCCATAGGTGGCGACATGCAGAGCAAAGACCCGGCCTTGAAAGGAACCAGAGACGTTGAGCTGCAAGAGTCCGGCATCGAGGGGAATAATCATACCGCTGCTTATGCGCATGCCCAACAGAAACAGTGCGCCCGCCACCAACGTGGTGGTTTGCGCCAGCAGGCCAAAAAACACGGCTTGGGTGAGATAACCCACGCCGTACCAGAGATAGGCCCGTCGGGATGGGGAGCCCACCCAGCGGGACACAGCGGCGGCGCCCAGCCAGACTCCAACTCCGTCGACAACATATAACACGCCAATGCCGAGCGCGCCCATGTGATACACATGCGGCCCTAGGACAGGGACCAAGATATAATACCCACCGCCAGCAAACCCCCAACTTATCCCAATAATAATCATCACGCGTGCAATGCGGTTGCGCCGCACCTCGCGCAAGCCCTCGAGCAATTGACGTGTGTAGGGTACCGTCTGGATTTCACGCGCGGGCTCACGCCAATGGATCCGGGCAATGTGGAACGCCGACCAGACGTAAGACAAGGCATCGAGTCCAAAACACAATATGGGGTTGGCAGCTGCTAGTAGGCCGCCGCACGCAGCCCCGGCGATTTGGGCCATTGCCCCCGTTTGCGAGGAAAACGCATTCGCGGTCACCAGTTGCGCGGGGTGGATCACCTGCGGGATGGCGGCATCGCGTGCGCGGGCAAAAAATACGCTGGCAAGGCCCCGTAGCGCGGCGGCGGCAAATACCAACGGCATACTATGAAGAACGATGGCTATGATGAATGACCCCACGACACCAGCCCGGACGAGATCGGTCAGGAGCATGAGACGCCGCTTCCCTGTTCGATCCACGAGCGGGCCGATGAAGGGACGGGGTTGTCGCGCAACAAAGTCCTGACCACGGGTCAACCTCCCCTAATGATTGGCGCGCCGAATCACCGGGCCCGACGTAATACCCCACCCCGTCGGATAATGCGCGTTCAACCAATCAATGCCATCGTCCTCTGATTAGTCCAACTCAAAAATCACGTGGGTGCACCTGGTCGTGAAACAACTTTCCCAATCGAGAAGCGACCACGATACATGGCCAAGCCTCACACCGTTCTCACCACAATCTTACCCGTGCCCCCATGGGCTCGCGTCTTTACCCGAAAAATTAGGCGTGATATAATGATGCGTCAGGAGGTATTGGTCGTGGCAAATATTAAGTCTGCGAAAAAGCGCATTCGTCAGACCCAGGTGCGGACTCTTCGCAACAAAATTCGCAAAACAATGGTACGGAGTGCGGTGCGGCGTTTTGAGGACGCCTTGACTCGGGGCGATTTAGAGACAGCAAAAACAGCATTGCAGTTTTGTTACGGCAGATTGGACCGGGCGGCGCAAAAAGGCGCGATTCACGACAACACGGCAAGCCGACGCAAGTCCCGGCTGAGCGCCCGACTTCATAAAGCCCAGCAGTCCGCCAGCTAAACGCTATTTATTCGCCCCCCGCGTGAACCACCGGGGGGATTTTTGCTGCCGCCCATAACCCGGACCACAACACGAGCCATACACCAGGCTCGCCATAACCCGTCTTCATAAAGACATCCAATCGAAACGCCCACTCTAAAAGCTGATCCAATTCCTTTGCGCTCCATAGACGCGCCGCCGCCCAAAGCTTCTTGGCCACAAAATCACGCAACCCCTCTTGCCGCTGAAATTGCGGCAATGACATTCCTTGAGCGAAGGCCCGGCGTGCCCGATCAATTTGAATCACTTGCTTGGCGATGACGACAAAAAGAAATAAAGGAGCCATTCCGCGCTCAAGATGCTGATGAATAAGGCCAACCACTGCGGCCCCATTATGCCGCAAGAGCGCCTCGTTCACGTCCCAAGGCCTATCGTCGCCAAGAATTGGCTTTACTTGCGCCCGTACATCCGCGGCCACAATCCGGTCTTTATACCAAAGGGAAAGCTTTTCCAGTTCCTGCTCGGCAAGATATTCATTGCCGTCAACCAAGCGGCAAAATTCCTCGCGGGCGGCGGCGTCCCAGCGCACAGCGCGCTTGTCGGCCTCGCCTTGCACGAAACGCCGAAAGGCGACTCCGCTTAGATCCGCAAATCCTATCACCCGCTGGCGCCCCAGGGCCTTTTCCACCGAAGGACCCACTTTTTCCTCGATGACCACCAGCAAGGTATCGGGTACCGGATGATTTAAATAAGCCTCAAGCATTTCCTCTTTTTTGCTCCACTTCATGCCGTCCACGATGACCATCTTGCGCGAATCAAAAAGGGCTCCGCTCGCGAGTTCAAGTTCCACGGCGCTAAAATTTTGCACACCGTCCAAACGTACTACGCCTACCGTATCGAATTCGCCGCCCATAAACAGTTTTCGCGCACCCGCCAGCCACCGGGAACGCCAAAACTGATTAGGACCGGTGAGCACGTATAGGGGTTCCAATTTTCCTCGCTCCAAAACCGCTATCGCTTCCTCACCCGTCACCGCATCCCGCCTCCCTTTTACATCATTAAACCAAGACATGCCCGGCCCGTTCAATCCGCCCTGGCGTTAGACTAACAGGATAGATAGGCGGTATCAATAGGACGCCGCCGACAAAAAAGTTTATGAATAAAAACAATTTCAGCACAACCAGGATTATGAAGCAAACTACCGGGGACGCGGTAGCCTGAGTTCGATCGCGGTATGTTTACCAGACCTAATCGCCATGGAGCCTCCATGCGCTAAAATAATGCGTCGCACAATCATAAGGCCTAAGCCGCTTCCCGATTTTTTCGTGGTATAACGCGTCACCGAGACCTTGTCCACCACGTCCGCGGGAAGCCCGGGTCCGTCATCACGAACAATAATAATAGCAGTGGTGGCAGATTCTCGGCACTCCACTTCCACCGTCGTCCCCACCGCGCTCATAGCTTCCACAGCGTTCTTAATTAAATTGGTTAACACCTGCTGCAACCGATCGGAATCCGCCCAAATCTTTTGTTCTGACCCATAGGTTTTGACCAGCACTATCTCGCTTTTTCGGCCTCGCTTGCGGATGCCCTGTAAGGCCACCAGCCACGCATTGTCCACCAAACCATCCAAAGCGGCCCAATGAGGGTAAACCACGGGCAGCCGCGAGATGGACATCAGGTCTGAGGTGAGACGGCTAAGGCGGTCAATTTCCTGCATCATTTTCTCATAATAGCCAGCGTCTTTCTCAGGAGCGTCCATTTGCGCCATTTCCACATACCCGCTTAGGGCCGCCAAGGGATTGCGAATTTCATGCACCATCGTGGCCACCTGTTCCAGCGAGAGACTGGCCTCGGCCGCTGGGGCCACTTGCGCGGAATACTCCGCCAACAGATAAGGGCCAATGTTCTGGCAGCGCAATTGATAGTCCCCTATGCGGCGAACACTGGATTTTGAGGCAACCTCATCCCAATTGGGCAGGTCCGGGCAGTTCTCCCATGTCGACTCGCCGGTCAGTTTCAGCAACTTTTGCGCGGCTCGATTGCCCCATAAGATGCGGTGCTCGCGGGCAATCCACACAGCCGCCTCCATTCGATCGACCGCCCAATCCGCGAACGAATTCCGCCATCCCAAGCGTCCCACCGTATGACCTTCCAGATTGATTAAAGGTCTCGTGGAAAAACCAGTCAGGTCGTCGGGGCCATCACGTTCACGGGGTACAGACAGTTCCGGTGCATTCTCTTTTTTCCCAGTCTGTTTGGCGTTATTATTCATCCACACCCACTCATCATCAATGGCTAATGCCAACGGGATTGGTAAATGATCGAGAATGTCCCGGCGCAGAGCGAAGTCATTAATTAAAACCACGTTCTGAGCCAACGGGAATATGAATTGTGCGGCATCGCTCGTGGTACTCAATAAATCGCCACCCTTGTGATTTAGACTCAATGCTCTGAATGGGCGTCCACTATCCACTCTTCGCGAAATTTTGACAGAACTCCTTCTTTGGCGACCGGTTTTCCATCATCGCTACGCTTCCCAGGGAGCGATTGGAAGAGTACGATGAATAAGATCACCATGCATGCCGCGTTACAAGAGTACACACATATGAGGGAGTCACCCCGAGGAGGTGCGCCATGAACAATCGGTCCGGACCCGATGTGCCCCTACCGGCAATCATAGGTATGGGGGGAGGAATCAGCAATGGGAAACGTTCGCGAGCGTCCAGCCGTAGGGTTGGCCGATATCCTAGTGGGCGCATCACTTTTGGCCATCATCTCCATTGCCATCGCTTGGGCTGCCCATGCCCATCCTTATACGGCTGAATCGGGGCGCATTGCCCTCACCTGGTGGCACTTGCCTCTGGATGCCGCATACTCCTGGTTGCGAATGCTGGCGGCCTATATCATCTCTCTGATATTCACTCTGATTTACGCCTATTTGGCGGCCTTTAACCCGCGCGCCGAAAAGATTCTATTGCCGCTTTTGGACATGCTGCAATCCATTCCGGTTTTGTCGTTTCTACCGGTGGTGCTGCTCGCCTTCGTGGCATTGTTTCCCGGTTCTCGCATCGGCGTGAATCTTGCCTCGATTGTCCTGATTTTTACGGGCCAAGTTTGGAATATGGTATTCAGCGTCTACCATGGCTTTATCACCATCCCCCGCGATTTGCGTGAATCCGCTCTTTCCCTCAACCTATCGCCCTGGCAACGGTTCCGTACGATGGAACTCCCTTATGCCATGGTGGGACTGGTATGGAACTCGATGATGTCCTGGGCCGGCGGATGGTTTTTTCTCATGGCCGCAGAAATGTTTTCGTTAGGCAATCGCTCCTATCAACTGCGAGGATTGGGGTCATACTTGCAAACCGCGGCAAACCAAGGACGGTGGGGAGCCGAATTGGCAGGGCTAACCGCCTTGGTGCTGGTCATCGTCCTCATGGACCAACTCATTTGGCGGCCTCTATTAGCCTGGGCGGACAAGTTTAAAATGGAGATGGTGGAAGGGGCCGACCGCCCCCGCTCCACGGTATTACGAATACTGCGCCGCTCATTGATCCTTGAATGGCTTGGACGCACCCTATGGATTCCTTTAACGGAATGGAGCGACCGGATCTTTTCCCAAACCCTGCCGGACATCCGCAAATCTGGCGCCCTCAATAGTGTCGCCGGCTTGTTGAGGTGGCTGGCGGTGGCCTTTGTGGTGGTGGTAGCGGTAACCGCCCTGGAGGGGGCGCTGCGGCTATTAGGCCATCTCTCTCTAGCGGGCCTGGAAGTGGTGGTGCTGGCCACCCTTACCACGCTTGGCCGGGTACTGGCGGCACTAGCCATTTCCGTTATTTGGACAGTTCCCGTCGGGGTCTTCATCGGCTTGAATCGAAAGTGGGCAGCCAGGCTTACCCCGGTCTCGCAAATTGCCGCCTCCGTTCCCGCCACCGCTCTTTTCCCCGGGTTGGTGGCGGTTCTCATCCATATGCGGGGAGGGCTAAACGTGGCCTCGATACTGCTGATGGTGTTGGGAACCCAATGGTACATCCTCTTTAACGTCATTGCCGGCGCATCGGCGATTCCCGAGGATCTGCGGGAAGCCACCCGCATGTTTCGTCTCACCCGGATCAAGACTTGGACCACCCTGATCCTCCCCGCCATTGCCCCTTTTCTCATCACCGGACTCATCACGGCCGCTGGAGGTGCTTGGAATGCCAGCATCGTGGCGGAATACGTAAGTTTTCACAACCATGTCTACACCACTTTTGGCATTGGCTCCATTATCGCCCGCACCTCCCAAGACCACAGCTTTTCCGTTTTGCTGCTGGCGACGGGAATTTTGGCCTTAACCGTGGTCGCCATTAACCGGCTCATATGGCGCCGCTTGTACGACAAGGCGGTGGAACGCTATTCTTTGTCCTAAGACATATTTTTGGCGGGGGAGGGACCTAACCCATGGCATCACCCATATATCGACGCGGCGACCGCAAGAGTGATAGCCTGGTCCGTCTGTTGGGGGTCACCAAAACTTACAAGCAGCCTGATAATTATAATATCCGGGTGCTGGACGACATCAATCTCGAGATCCGGCCAGGTGAGTTTATCGCTCTCCTCGGTCCTAGCGGCTCCGGTAAATCAACGCTGCTGCGCATCATCACCGGTCTGTCCACCCCCTCCTACGGAACGGTGCTATACCGCGGGCAACCGATTGAAGGGCCCAATCCCCATGCCACCATGGTGTTTCAAAGCTTTGCCCTATATCCCTGGCTAACGGTGCAACAAAACGTGGAACTAGGACTGGTGGCCAAGGGAGTGCTGCCTCAACAGCGGCGTCAGCGGGCCATTGAGCTCATTGACGTAATAGGGTTGAACGGCTATGAAGACGCCTTTCCCAAGGAGCTCTCGGGAGGAATGCGGCAGCGGGTGGGTTTTGCCCGGGCACTGGCCGTAGACCCGGAATTGCTCTGCATGGATGAGCCGTTTTCCGCGCTAGATTTTTTAACGGCCGAAAACTTACGCTCCGAACTTTTGGATCTGTGGCTGGAATCACGCATTCCCACCCGGGCCATTCTCATGGTGACGCACGGTATTGAAGAAGCGGTCTATATGGCTGACCGCATTGTTATCCTCTCCAAAAACCCTGCCCGAATCGTGGCGGATCTTCCCAACCTACTTCCTTTTCCACGAAACCGCAAATCGACGGAGTTCGTTCAGATGGTTGACCAGGTGTATAAAATCGTGACCGGCTGGGACGAGGAAGACGAGGATGATCTGGATACCGCTGAATTGGCGTCTCCCAGTCAAGGGGGGGAGGCGCGTCCACGCCTTCGCCCTATTCCTTACGGCCACATTTCCATGCTCTCGGGCCTTTTAGAGTTAGTTTCCGACCGTGGCGGCCACGACGACTTATACCGCTTGGGGGCCGAGTTGCTTTTAGAAGTGGACGATTTGCTCCCCGTAACCGAGACCGCCGAACTTTTTCATCTGGCGGAGGTGCGCGAGGGGGACCTATTCATCACCGAACTGGGCCAGTCATTCGTGGAGCAAGACATTAACGAGCGCAAGGCCATTATCCGCGACCAGCTTAAAGACATCCCGCTTTTCCGCATGATTACCCGGGTTCTGGCCAGCAAAGCCAACCATGCCATGAACAAAGAATTTTTCAACGATATTCTCGAAGAACACTTTTCGCTGGAAGAGGCCGAACATCAGTTGATGACCGCCATTAACTGGGGCCGCTATGCCGATATTTTTCATTACGACACCGACACCGAACAATTGTACCTGGATGAGGACCAAACCGGCGATCCAATTCCCGCCGAGACACAAGATTCTTAGCCAGTCCGGACATACTGAACCCGGAGGTGATTGGTGGTGGCATTAATGCGCTGGGACGCCGGGGAAGTGGAACGGCTGCGCGACGATATGGCCCGCATGTGGACCCGGATGCGCGAAGATTGGGGATTGGATTCCACCCGGCCGCGCACCCATTTGCATCAGATTGACGATGGCTATGTGGCCGAATTTGAGCTGCCGGGAGTAAACCCCGACCAAGTGGAAATCGACCTCGACGAAGAAAGCATCAGCGTTCATGGACAATTCCCGGCCTGTGCGGGAGACGAGAGCCGTCATGCCAATGGAGAATTTCATGTGGTGCTCACCTGGCCCACGGAAATCAATCCGGAGAGCGCCGACGCCCAATGGAACCATGGCCTTCTCTCGGTAAAGGCCCACAAAACAACAGGCCGGCGCCGCCGCATTTCTCTGCAAGCTCAGCACTAAGAAAAGCCCCTGCAGTTGCTCCTGCGGGGGCTTTTGCTCATACGTGGGGGCGGGTGGGAGGCAACTGATCGGGTGGAGGCGGCTTTTTACCGCTAAAAAACCCCGCCACAAATCCCAGACCTAACCCCCCCAGCACAGGCTGCAGCACGGTTTGAGGGGCGCCCACCCACAAAACCGTACCCCCCTCCGCGACCAACACAGCGCCGACGCTGATGAGAATCACCTGCCAAACCGAAAAGTGCCCCATGGGACGGCGCGACCGCCCCGCCACCGCTCCAATGACCGCAGACGACACGGCAATCAAAAGCGCCAGCAGCGTCCTCAAACGACCACCACATTGACCAAACGGGATGGGATCACCACAACCTTTTTAACGGTGTGGCCCTGAAGATATGGAGCTATCGACTCAAGCGCCAAAGCCGCCTCCTCAATTTTCTTGGAGTCCCAATCGGTGCTGACGCGAAGTCGGCCTCTAATTTTGCCATTCACCTGCACGGCAATCTCCACTTCGTTTTCGATTAAGGCGTCGCTGTCATAACTGGGCCAATGCGCCAAGTGAACACTGGTGCTATGACCCAACTTCCTCCACAATTCCTCGGCCAAATGCGGCACCAAAGGCGCCATAAGTTTGGTCAAGGTTTCCAGAAGCTTTTGCTGTTCACTTTCCTGAAGGTGTTCAATATCTCGGTACAACGCATTGGTGAACTCCATCAAGGCACTGACCGCCGTATTAAAGGCCCGCCTTTCGCCCAGGTCCTCCGTCACCTTTTTCACGGCCCGCGCTTCCTCGCGGACCAGGCGGGCTTGCGCTTGAGAATCCTCGCCAACCGGGCGGGGATTGGCGACTAAACGAAACACCCGCTGCAAAAACCGGTAAGCGCCCTCCACACCTTGCTGCGACCATTCAAAATCCTTTTCCGGAGGTGCGGCAAACAGCATAAAGAGACGGGTCGCGTCTGTTCCCCACTGCGCCAAAATCGTTTCAGGAGAAATAGAGTTGCCTTTCGACTTGGACATCTTGGCGCCGCCATAAATAACCATTCCTTGCGATAAAAGGCTATGGAATGGTTCTTCAACCTGAAGCCAGCCGGCATCATGCAAAACCTTGGTAAAGAACCGCGAATAAAGAAGATGCAAGATGGCGTGCTCTTTACCCCCCACATATTCATCGACCGGCAACCAGTAATTGGCATCGGCAGGGTTAAAGGGGTGTTCGGGGTTCGATGCGGACGCATACCGCAGATAATACCAACTAGAGTCGACGAAAGTATCCATGGTGTCGGTCTCGCGCCGGCCTGGGCCCCCACATTTAGGGCAGACATGCTCGATGAAGTCCGACGACTGCGCCAATGGCGAAGCGCCCCGTCCCGTAAACTCCACGTTGTCAGGCAGCAGCACCGGCAACTGATCACGAGGCACAGGAACACTTCCGCATTGCGGGCAGTAAATAATGGGGATGGGAGCGCCCCAATAACGCTGGCGGGAAATAAGCCAATCGCGCATTCGATACGTTACTTGGAGTCCCCCGTGATTGATGCGGGCCAATTCCTGAGCAATAGCGGACTTAGCCTCTTGCGAGGGAAGGCCGGTGAAGGGGCCGGAGTCCTCTAAAATTCCGGCCGCAGTATAAGGCAAAGGCGCTTCTTGGCCCTCTGAGGACCGCACCACCCGGCAAATAGGCAATCCATATTTTTGGGCATAGAGAAAAAGATC
>JAJYTS010000042.1 GCA_021792935.1 Bacillota bacterium
GGACCACGAGCCAGCCCTGCGTTTCCCATCCCCAAGCGGGCATTTGAGGCGGTATCCTGTCAAGTTTACGTGTTCCAGAAAAGGGCAGGAACTTTACTGAACCACGTTAGCTGGGATTAAGCAGCTAAAGCGTATTCGAAAGAATCGTTAGATTCGTTGGCAGTTATTGTTTTCCCGCGGTTTTTCGAGTCGCGGAGCTCGGCTCGCTATCCGGCACCCCGTCCATCCCCGTCGAATCTAGTTCGCCCCCAATATCACCGCATGCGGTCTTTCATCACGCGGTCAATATGGCGCTCCACTTCGCGCTCATGAATGGTGTGCCGCTTGTCATACTGCTTTTTTCCTCTAGCAACACCTAATAGTACCTTAGCGTGCCCGTGTTTGTCAAAGTAAATGCGAACCGGCACCAAGGTCATCCCATCTTGCTTGACTCGCGCGCTTAACTCGCGAATCTCTTTTTTATGCAGCAATAATTTGCGATCTCGATACGGTTCGTGGTTCCAACGATTTCCTTTGTCGTAAGGTGCGACATGGCAATTCATCAAGAACACCTCGCCGTTCACCACCCGAGCAAAGCTGTCACGCAAATTCACCCGACCAAGACGAATAGACTTCACTTCCGTCCCCGTCAGCGCTATTCCGGCCTCGACAACTTCATCAATAAAATAATCGTGCCGCGCTTTACGATTCTCGGCTACGGATTTTTCCTCCCGCGCCATGCCCCCACCCCGCTTCGCCCGCCATTCTCGCACGCATGCCAGGAAATATCAAGGCTAGATTCTATTAACTCGCGCGCCTACATAATTTTTACTGAGGTGAACGCCATGCGCTTAATTTGGTGGAGAATTTCCCGTCCCGAGACGGAGTCGGAACCCTTGCGGTTTATGGGTGATACATTAAACATTCACTTGCCGGAGGGCCAATCGCCATTACAACTGCTGCAAAATGGGGAATCGGGTCTGGACCGCGACTGGCTGACGCGCCTTTTGCAATGGAGTGAAAGGTCTAACTAAAAAACCGCAGGGGCCGCACCCGATATTCACAGGCATCCGGCATTTGAATAATAACGGATTGTCCGCCGGAGGGAATGACGGCACGCCAACTCGTCCCTATCCTCTCCACCACAAAAGCTGGCCGCCGACCTTGCCCCATTATGGCGATATAAGGGCCCCAGGCACCACTCCACCACTTGCCGGGCACCCGATCAAGAGATCGCCACTGCACTCCAAGCACCCGCCGCCAGGGACCCCATTGACGAACCCACACCGGAGCATCCTGTCCCGGAAAATTATATAAACGGTCGCGCCCCTCTTCCAACACTAAAAATCGGGAGTGGCTTCGCCCATTCGCGATGCCGCGCGTTATACCCATACTCACCACCCCGCCAGTATAACGCCGCATTAATTGTGGAGGTCACCGACGACGGGAGGGGCGCTTTGGTCGGGTCTCTCGCGCCGGTTTAGAGCTTGCCACATTTTTTAACTGAAAGTCGATGCGCCGCAAAGCCACATCCACGCCGGCAACAACAACCTCCACCGCCTGACCTAATTGAAATATTCTGCCGCTGCGTTCCCCCGTCAATCGATAGCGCACCGGATCAAAAATCCAATACTCCCGGGGCAAATCTTCTAAGCGCACTAGCCCTTCCACCAAATTGGGAAGCTCCACAAACAGACCAAAGTTGGTGACACCGGAAATGACCGCCTGATAATCGTCTCCAATCCGCTCGCGCATATATTCCGCTTGCTTCATTTCCACGGAGTCCCGCTCTGCCTCCATGGCTTCGCGCTCCCGCGCGGAACTCGACTCGGCCACCTCATCCGCCAACTGCCGAAGTCTACGTCGCTCCGCCGGCAAAAACGCGCCTCGCATGTGGAGGGTCAGCACCCGATGCACCCACAAGTCGGGATAGCGCCGAATAGGGGAGGTAAAGTGCGTGTACTTTGGCGACGCCAATCCAAAATGCCCAGTATTGACGGGACTATAGCGCGCCTGGCGCATGGACCGCAACAAGGCGCTATTAATGACCCGCTCTTCCGGCTTGCCTTTCACTGTGGTCAAAAGTTTTTGCAAAGACTTTGGCGTCAATGTCTTGGGCAACCGATAGCCCAAGGCCCCCACCAACTCGCGAAACTGCTCCAGCTTATCGCCCTCGGGTTCGTCATGTACACGAAAAAGTCCTGGCAGACGATGCCGGGTTAGTTTTTCCGCCACCGCTTCATTGGCCAGCAGCATAAGCTCTTCAATAATGGATTCCGCCACACCGCGGCTTCGCGGAACAATTTCCGTGGGATGGCCGTTCTCATCTACCAGCACTTTTGCCTCGGGCAAATCAAAATCCACGGCGCCGCGCTCCATCCGATTGCGATAGAGAAGATTGCGCACCTCTTCCGCCGTCTTCAAGAGTTGGTAAAGCGGCCTGTCCACCCCGTCATCATCGCGCAACAGTTGGTTGACATAGTCATACGTCAATCGCCGATGACTTTGAATAATTGTTCGGGCAATACGGGCATCCTTTCGCCGGCCCTCCCGGTCAAGCTCCACCCAGGCGGTTAAGGTGAGGCGTGGCACCCCGGGATTAAGACTGGCAATGCCATTGGAGAGCCGTTCGGGTAGCATTGGCACGACCCGGTCTACCAAATAGACGCTGGTGCCGCGCCGACGGGCTTCTTTATCCAGCACAGAATCCTCGGGGACATAAAAACTGACGTCCGCGATATGCACCCCAACTCGGTAACCACTGGCGGTCCGCTGCACGGAAATGGCATCATCCAAATCCTTGGCGTCACTGCCATCAATGGTCACCACCAGCTGTTGGCGCAGGTCCTCTCGGTCTTGACAATCCTCATCGCGCACTGCATCCGGCAAGGATTTTGCCTCGTCCACCACATCGCGAGGAAATGTCGGTTTAATTTGCCGCTCCGCCATGAGCACCTTCATGTCGACACCGGGATCATCGACACGTCCCAATACCTCTTCGACCTCACCTCGCGCAGGCTGAGCTGGCTCAATCGGCCAGCGGGTAATCCGGCAAGAGACAATAAGGCCCGACTGCCAGCGCTCCCCGTTAGCGCGCCGTGCCACCATCACCGCCGGCAAACGCGTGTCGCGGGGAACCACGCGCCACCCGCCATTGTGCAATCTGTCCAACCGGCCCACCAAATACGGATGCGCCCGGATTACCACATCCATGATGCGGCCTTCGGGCCCCGGGGCACCGGCAACCCGACGAACCCACACCAACACCTGATCATCTTGAGTGGCGGACAATAACAAGCGGGCGGGAATAAAAACATCATCCCCGGGATATTCCTGAGCCACCACAAATCCAAACCCGCGAGGGTTTACCCGTAAGACTCCCTGCCGCGCTTCAATGCCAAGTTTATTCTCAAAATCGCGCGAGACCCACCCTTCCCGCCGCATATCCGCAAGCGCCCGATAAAGCGACTTTGTGGGCTTGCTGTCCCCGGCCAAGCGGGCAACCAATGTATCTTCAGGCATTGGCGGATTTTTGCTGAGCAGCGCGAAAACCCGTTCATAAAGATTATTATTCGCGGCCGCCTTTTTCGGCTTCCCCAACCTCCGCCTCCTTTACCAAGCTCAATGACAAAACCTCCGGCCTCGCCCCAATGGGAAGCCAGAGGTCTACAACCCGCGGCACCTGTCTACCAGACCCGCACCAGCAATAGCGTAATGACCGTAAACACCACCGTTACCACTATCGTCACCCGGGATAGAAGCTCGTCCACACCCTTTTTCTTTCCCGTATAGCCGCCCGGCTGCTGAAAGCCTCCGCCAAACGCGCCCGACATCCCGGGCGTATATCCTGTTTGCAGCATGATGGCCACCATCATGGCCAATCCAAACACAATCTCGCCAATAATGAGAGCTAGTCTCACCTTGTCACCCCAACCTTCCCGAACCAGGTCCGATCACATGTCTAGTCATTATATCACAGGAGTAAACGGTGTTGGCGGTGGCAAGGGTTCCTCAGCAAGCACACCAAAAAAGGGGCTCGCCGGTTAATCCACATTTTTACGACCGCGCGCATTTGAGAACCATACGAGATCTTGCGACCTAACCCTACACGCTGAACATTCTTACTCAACTAGCTTTCGCGAGCGAGGCGACCAAGAAATTCGCCCATGGTCCGTCCGTCTCTTGAATCGTAAAATTCCACCATGCGTTGATTAAATTCCAGCCGATGCGCCGCGGGGATGTTTAGCAGATCATAGCGATTCTCAAGCAGGATTCCACTCGCCATCAAGCGAGACGTCCGCTTATTGGCGTCATAGAAGAACTGATGAAGACTACCAAAGAGAAAGAAATTAATGGTGCGATGGTACGGGTGTTCCATTGCGGCCAGAACCGCCGTTTCTCTTTGGAATATCCCATCCAGTTCCTCCGGGGGAGGAGGTCGATGAATGGTGCCCGGAATGCTCACGGGGCCATCCCGAAAAGCGCCCCAAGTCAGCGCCTCTTCGAAGCCCACCTGGGCATGCAGCGCGCAAAAGATCCCTTTATCCAACCACAAAGTTGACCCTGCCACCCATTCAAACAGCGTCTTCCAGGCACTTTTCAGATTGAGAATGAGCCGTTCGTCCTCGAGACGGTGACCGCCTACGGTAATCCCGTCCAAGAGCGTTTGCACTTCCGGAAAGGTGTAAGGGCTGCCTTCCAACTGCGCCGCGTAAAACACCAGCCCCACCAACTGGCGCCTCGCCCGAAAGAGCGCCGTTCGCACGGAATCCTGAGCCGGCGGGGGATCCAGAAAAACCGGCCGGAAGCCTAAGGCATCCTCCACTATCTTACCCCCCTCTCGTACACCCGCATGTTTAAGCATAGCATAGACCTCTGTCAGTTCCTTCCAGAGTGGCAAAGTTAACCGGGGGCTGACTGAAAAGCCCCCGGTTCATCAAACAGCGGAACCCTGTGTCTTAAAGAATAAGCCTCCAGATCTGCTCAGAGGGATATCCTTTGCTTCCCTAATGGGTGGTCTTTAGCCACCAGGCCTTAAGGTTGGGATTTTCCCCATCCTCCTCAAGCCGCTTGGCGACGGCCTCCGACGTAGCCGGCGCGGGGAATACGGCAGGAGCACCCGGAGTCCAGTTGGCCGGGGTGGCGAGCTTTTCCCGCTGATTGAATTGTAGGGCGTCAAATACCCGCAAAAGCTCGGTTACGCTTCGGCCCAAAGAAAGCGGATAGTACACCAAGGCGCGCAGCATGCCTTGATCGTCAATAAAAAATACGCTGCGAACGGTGTTGGTGTTGCTGTCACCGGGATGAATCATCCCATAAAGCCCGCTCACTTCCATCTTGAGGTCGGCAATAACCGGGTAAGGGACACGGGTGCCCAATTCCTTCTCAATGTAATAATTCCAGGCTAAGTGCGAGGGAACCGAGTCCACCGACAACCCAATTAATTGCACTTGACGCTTTTCAAATTCTGGATAAGCTTGGGCGAATGCCACAAACTCGGTGGTGCAGACGGGGGTAAAGTCAGCCGGATGCGAAAACAACATCACCCATTTGCCGCGGAATTCTGACAAGCGAATGGAACCATGTGTGCTCTCCGCCTGAAAATCAGGGGCTGGCTCTCCAATTCGCGGCAAGCCCCGATACTGAGTCGTTTGCAACTCTTCAGCCATTAATTCTCACTCCTCATGCAGGATGGCACAAGGATATTCTATTTATCCGATATTTTCAATAGGATTATTAGGTGGCTGGCAAACGACTTTTTCTTTCCGTCACCCACGACAGCAAAGCTGGCACACTAGCGGTCATTAAATCCACCCCGCGTTCTTGAAAAAGCCCGTAGCTTAAAGGGCCGGGCGACCCACCCAAAACTCCGCAAAAGACACAAGGGGGCTCATCAATAGCCCGCTCCGCTTCATAGCGCGCCGCCGTCTGCCAGTCATCAAGATTGTCCCCGGCATAAATCATGAGTCGCGGATGTAAAGCCCGCTGCACCACAAATAGTCCCTCGGGACTGGGTTTGCGGATCCCCAACGTCTCGGTCACCAAGGCCTCCTCCGCAAACACCCCATCCAAATCTGCCATATCAAAGGCGTTTTGCACCTCGCCGCGATTGCGTCCCGTGTATAATCCGTAGCGAAGCGGCGCCCGGCGAAGGGTTGAACGATCCACCAAAGGCTTTTCGCTCAGCATCAGACCGTCACCCTTAATCGTGTCATTAGACACCCCAAACACAATAGAGGAACGGTCTCCCGCATAAAACTCCTGACCTAACCGGGTAATGCGGGGACGGTCCCACCGCTCTTGGACCTGGCGCAACTGGCCCGGATCGATTAGATGTGCCAAAGCCGTTTCCAATCCACCCACGCCGCCTCCGTACTGAGCGGAAAATCGCGCTAAAGTGGGCAGATCCGGGGAGGCCGCACGAAGTTCGTCAATCTGGCGCGACCCCGCCAGCTCGGCTTTGACCAGATAAATTAAACTGATGGCTTGCGCCAGCCCCCAGTCATGATTAAAGCCTCCGGCCGCCTTAAAATAGGCGGTTTCCTCGGGGGTTACGGGGGGCTCATCCCCGGAAAAGCCTTGCTCTCGCAAAAAAGTGTCGACCGCTTTGCAGATCACCACAGGATAACTGTGGTGAACATCCATGAGCACGCCATCCATGTCGAAAACAATAACATCCGCGACTTCAACCATCATGGCGGCGCGCGAAGTCGCGTAAACGCCATCCGTCACTTGCCTGAGATCCAAATTCACCGACGAAAAGCCTCCCAGCCAGCATATTCAAGCGCAGGGTCATCCGCCTCAATCAGCAATAGCCGATTATACTTGGCGACCCGTTCACTGCGGGCCGGCGCACCCGTTTTGATTTGGCCAGCATTGGTGGCAACAGCCAAGTCAGCGATGGTGGTGTCTTCCGTTTCGCCGGAGCGGTGCGAAATAACTGCGGACCATCCCTGCCGCTGAGCCACGCGAATAGCCTCCAGCGTCTCCGTCACCGTGCCAATCTGGTTCAGCTTAATCAACACGGCGTTGGCCACATTTTCCGTGATACCGCGTAAAATGCGCTCCGGATTGGTGACAAACAAGTCATCTCCAACCAACTGCACCTTTTGTCCAAGTGCTGCGTTCAAGCCGGCCCATCCGTCCCAGTCATCCTCGGCCAATCCATCTTCAATGGAGACAATGGGATAGGAGTCGACCAAAGACCGGTACCAGTCCACCAGTTGGGACGCCGTCTTAATCTGCCCACCCAGACGATAGTCCCCGTCGCGATATAGCTCGTTGGCCGCCACATCAATGGCCAAGGCCATATCCGCCCCAGGTTCCAGGCCTGCCTCCTGCATCGCTTCCATCAGCAGATCCAAGGCTTCCGCGTCGCTGTCCAGATCCGGCGCGAACCCGCCCTCGTCCCCCACCGCGGTACGCAGACCGCGCCGCTTAAGCAAGGACTTAAGCGCGTGATAGGTCTCGGATGCCATCCTGAGCGCGTCGGAAAATGTGGAGGCGCCAGCCGGCACAATCATAAATTCCTGGATATCCACGTTATTGTCCGCGTGAACCCCGCCATTAATAACATTTAGTAGAGGCACGGGCAAACGCCGCGCTTGCGCCCCCCCCAGATAGCGGTAGAGAGGGATTCGCCGCGACTGGGCGGCCGCACGGGCCACAGCCATCGACACCCCCAAGATGGCGTTGGCGCCCAGCCGTGACTTTTGCAGCGTGCCATCCAATTCTCCCATAATATAATCGAGGTCGGCCTGCCGGGCCGCCGACCACCCCACGACGCCGGGCGCAATGAGTTGGTTGACATGTTGAACCGCGCTCAACACACCCTTGCCGCCAAAGCGCGCCCCTCCATCTCTGAGCTCCACCGCTTCATGGGCCCCAGTCGACGCGCCGGACGGCACACACGCCTGCCCCTCCGACCCATCTTCCAAACCCACACGCACCAACACGGTTGGATTACCCCGTGAGTCAAGTATTTCAATTGCGTGCACATTACGAATTTCATCGTTCATCAAAGTCCCGCTCCCTTCGGAGAAGTGACTGTCCGGTCATTTCGGACGGCACTGGCAATTGCATCAAGTCCAGCACTGTAGGAGCCACATCGCGAAGACCCCCGGATGCCAAAGTTTTCTCGGAAATCCAGGCGCGTCCCGCTATTACCGTCAACGGCACAGCGTTAGTCGTGTGCTTAGTGTTCGGCTTTCCGTAATCATCCACCATTTCCTCCGCATTGCCATGATCTGACACAATAACCAATGCGCCGTCCTGTTGCAATACCGCGTCCGCAATACGGCCAATTTGCCGGTCTACCACGCGCACGGCCTGACAAGCAGACTCCAGTTTCCCAGTATGACCGACCATATCCGCATTGGCAAAATTCAACAGAATAAATCCGAATTTGCGGCTGCGCAACTCCTCAATGACAGCATCTGCAATTTTTTCGGCACTCATGGCTGGCTCCAAATCGTACGTAGCCACTCGGGGAGAAGGAATCAATACCCGCTCCTCCCCGGGGTATACCTTTTCCTGACCTCCATTAAAAAAGAAGGTCACGTGGGCGTACTTTTCCGTTTCCGCCACATGCAACTGCCGCACCCCCTGAACGGAGAGCCATTCCGCCAAATTGTTGATAGCCCGCGGCTTGTCAAATAAATGGGGAAGAGAAAAGTTTTCGTCGTATTCCACCATACCGTATAAAGGCACCGATGGAAAAGGGCGACTGAATTCTTGGAAGTTAGGATCTGCCAACGACCGGGTTATTTGTCGAACCCGGTCAGCCCGGAAATTAAACACCAACACTACGTCCTGAGGCCCGATCGTGCCGTAGGGAACGCCATGAGCATCGACAATAACGGTAGGGATAACAAACTCATCAGTCTCCCCATGCCGATAGGCGTCATCGAGAGCCTCGAGGGCACTGCGAGCCGTGCGCCCCTGCCCTTGCACCATGGCGTAATAGGCCATCTCCGTGCGATCCCAGCGATTATCACGATCCATGGCGTAATACCGCCCCGATAATGACGCCACCCGCCCCAAACCTGTGCGGTTTAGAGCCTCCGCCAAAAACTCGAGGGAACTCATGGCGCTTGTGGGCGGAACATCCCGCCCATCCAGCCAGAGATGATAGGCGGCGTCGGTAACTCCCTCACGCGCGGCGATCTCCATCAAGGCGGCCAGATGTTGCTCATGGCTATGAACCCCGCCCGGCGACAAAAGACCCATAAAATGAAGGCGGTGACCCTGCGCTCGCCGCAATGCCTCTTGCAGCACCTGGTTGTCGTCCAGTTCCTGATTATGGATCGCGTCAAAAACTCGCGGCAAATTTTGCTGCATGATGCGCCCCGACCCGATGGTCAGATGACCGACATTGGAGTCTCCCATTTGTCCATCCATCAGCCCCACCGCTCGGCCATGAGCCTGCACCTCCGTGGCCAGGTATCGTTGACGCAATTGACCATACTGATCCTCAGGCGCCAAAGTGATGGCATTGCCGGACCCATTGGGCGCAAGCCCCCAACCGTCCAGCACCGCTAAAACGAGGGGACCTCTCACCCGCGCACCTCTTCCCACAAACGGGTCAGATCCATCCAATGCGCTACATCCAAGGCCGCGCCCCCTACCAGCGCGCCGTCTAACAATGGCGCTTTAGCAAACTCTTGAATGTTTTTCCTGTTCACCGATCCGCCATACAGTACGGGCAAACCGGATGACGCCGCATCTCGAATCACGCCTGCCACCCGATTGGCTTCCGCCCCGTCGGGAACCAGCCCCGAACCAATGGCCCATACCGGCTCATACGCCACGATGGCAGGGGTTGACGCGGTCAAGGCCTTTAAAGCCGCCTGCACCTGCCGACTAATGACCTCGTCGGTTTTGCCCTCTTCCCGCTGGCTCTGCGTCTCTCCTACGCAGACAATGGGAACCAAATGTGCCGCCACCGCTTGCGCGGCTTTCTCCCCCACCTGGGTGTCATCCTCACCATAAAGACGGCGCCGTTCGGAATGGCCCACAATAACATATTCCGCCCCCGCCTCCCGCAACAGATAGGCAGACACAGCGCCGGTATTGGCGCCTTCGTCTCCTAAATCGAGATTTTGCGCACCCACATGCAGCGTAGTTCCAGCACAAAGCTGAGAGAGTTCAAATAAGGCGGGCAGGGTGGGGCAAATCACCTCGGTGGTGTTTGATAACGTGGATTCCTCCCGCCGACGAATAAGCTCCCGAACGAATGCCTGCGACTCCTGCACCGTCTTAAACATTTTCCAATTAGCGACCATCAACATGTTACAACCCCCCGGGAGACTGTATTAAAGCGGCCACGCCCGGAAGCGTCTTGCCTTCAAGAAATTCTAGCGCCGCGCCCCCGCCCGTAGACACATGGGCGAAACGGCCGCCAAGCCCAGCCTGGGTCACGGCCGCCACGGAATCGCCGCCACCGACAATCACCTGTGCGGGTAGGCCGGCCAATCCGCGAGCCATGGCCATAGTGCCTTGACGAAAATGCTCCCATTCAAAAACTCCCAAGGGACCATTCCAAAAGATGGTGTGAGCTCCTTTTAAATGGGTCAACATTTCATCCACGGCAACAGGTCCCAGATCCAAGGCCATTTCATCGGACGCCAAAGCACCCGGCTTGGCCACCCGAAAAGGCGCCTCCTCAGAAAATCCTTTAGCGGCCAACACGGTGCTGGGCAACAGAACTTTAACCCCTCTATCGGATGCTTCCTTTAAAATCTCCCCTGCCGTGACCATTGCCGTCGTTTCTACCCGGGACGCTCCCATGTCGTAACCCTGAGCTTTAAGAAAAGTGTTGGCCATTCCCCCGCCCACGGCGATCCCATCCACCTTTTGCAGGAGTGATCCTAAAAGCCCCACTTTGTCGCTCACTTTAGAGCCGCCAATCACGGCCCAATAGGGTCGTTGAGGGCCAGTTAACAAGGGTTGAAGTCCCTTAAGTTCACGCATTAAGAGCCGTCCCGCAAATCCCGGAAGAATTCGCGGCACGAAAGCCACGGATGCGTCTTGGCGATGAGCCGTGCCAAAACCATCGTTGACGTATAAGTCGCCTAAACGAGACAAGCGTTCCGCGAAGCCCCTATCCCCAGCTTTCTCACCTGGTTCATAGCGAAGGTTTTGCAGCAACAAAAACCCGCCCGGCTCTAAGGCCGCCACTCTTTTTTGAGCGGCGTCGCCCACAACGTCGTCCACAAAATCAACGGGGCAAGCCATCAATTCCGCCAGTCGCCGCGCCACTAAATCCATAGACGCGCCGCCCCATCCGGAAGGGCGCCCCCGGTGGCTCATGATAATAACCCGGGCCCGCTTTTGCGATAATTCCCCCAAGGTCTCAAGGGCGGCACGGATGCGGGTATCGTCGGTAATGTTGTCGGCGGAATCAACGGGCACGTTAAAGTCCACTCGCACCAAAATCCGTCGCCCAGAGATATCACCGAGGTTATCTAACGTGCGCAAAGAAGGTTCAGGCATCTTTTCGCGCCACCAACTGGGCCAGTTCCACCAGTCGGTTGGCGTAACCCCATTCGTTGTCGTACCACGCCAGTACTTTCAAGGTATGGTCACCCACCGTCATGGTCTCCTGCCCATCCACAATGCTTGAGTGCGCATCGCCGCGGAAGTCCGTCGATACCACCGGTTCCTCGGTATAATCTAAAATTCCCTTCAACCCGCCGTCTTTGGCCGCGCGGAACGCCTCATTGGCGGCGTCGCGGGAAACCGGTTTAACGGTGTTTACCACTAAGTCAACCACAGAAACAACAGCCGTAGGAACTCGCAACGACATTCCATTCAGTTTTCCTTCCAGCTCGGGCAACACCAAATGCAAGGCTTTAGCCGCTCCTGTACTGCTGGGAACGATATTGGCAGCAGCTGCTCGGGCCCGGCGCAAATCCTTATGTTCTAGATCCAGCAAGCGCTGGTCATTAGTAAATGAGTGTACGGTGGTCATAAGACCGCTTTCAATCCCAAAGGTCTCATTCAAAACCTTAGCCACCGGCGCCAGACAATTGGTCGTACATGAGGCGTTCGAGACAATATAGTGCTGAGCCGGGTCATACTTATGATCGTTGACTCCCAGTACAACAGTCAGATCCTCTCCCTTGGCGGGAGCGGAAATAATAACCCGTTTGGCTCCACCACCCGTTATATGAGCGCGAGCCTTTTCCGCGTTGGTGAATACCCCTGTCGACTCGATGACAATGTCAACGCCAGCCGCTTTCCAGGGAATACGCGCGGGATCACTTTCCGCAAATACTTGAATGGAGTGCCCGTCAACCACCAACTCACTATCGCGAACTTCAACTGTTCCGGGAAACCGTCCATAGTTGCTGTCGTATTTTAACAGGTGGGCTTGAACATTGACATCGCCAATACTGTTAATGGCCACAATTTCAAAATCCTTCTGAACACGCGCCGCGCGAAAGAATCGGCGGCCAATGCTTCCAAACCCGTTTATACCCACACGTACCATAGTTTTCCCTCCATCCAAGTCAATCATTATGCCTATTGTACCGGAACTGGCCCTGTTCCCATAGACGGACCAAGCTCTATCCAGAAGTTTCACAAAGCGCCCCCTCGTTCGAACATTAAACACACGAGGATGCGCTCGGCCATTCGGTATGTTTGGTAGCTCTGATACGATTCCACAGGCCATCGTAAAACCCGCCTCAACTTATAAATGAGCTGGCATACGCCCTCTAGGCGGGCTTATGTTGAGACTATGGCTTTCGTGTAAGCCAGCGCCGGAATACCGGACGAGAAATGCTCTTCCGCCCATGCAAAAGGCAACCGGTGGTCAAGGTAAGGGCGAATACCCAGGCTAGCCCACCAGAGCCACAAGAATAGCCTCGCCAATTGCCTACCTCCCATGTGAACCACGTTATTCACGAATTCCCAAAACCCGAGACAACTTCATAATTAATGTCACACGGCAAAAAACGCCACCGCAAAACATGCGATTCCAGATTTCGGACATGGCAGTATTCTTGTACCAAAACACCACTTTCCCTACACCCCCCCCCATCCACTAACGGACTTTAAGGCTTCCCCACCGACCGAAAACCCTCCCATGGGTCACTCATTATAGTTCCTGTGGGAGGCGCAATCTGTGACAACACAAGTCATTCGGTCTATTGCCACGACACTTCACTCCGAGCGACGGTTCAAAGACTGGACACTTCTCGACATGTCCTACGACACGTGAGAGTTGACATGGTGGTTCCGCTATTTTCTGCGCGCGCGCAATGCGGGCCTGAAAGGAGCGAGCATCCACGCGCTCCGAATGCCCGGCCTGTTCCAAGGTTGATTTACGGCGGCCGCCCACCCATGTCGCCACGCGGCTAGTTGGTCTTTCTGGTTCCAGTCCCGGTTCTTCGGGCCAAAGCTTTCCGCCGTCAGCGGGCAAGTCGCTAGGAGAATATGGCCATGGGGATTTAGCTGTTCCGGATTGTGGCCCTCGTGAATGCCAATGCGGGCCACCATCCCTTGGGCCACAAAGCAGGCTCACTTCTACCTCCCGTGCGGTCTGGGCATCGCTACGCTTCGGAGCGGTGTTGGATGAGAAGGTGGCCCAGTTGATGGCGCGACGGGATCAGTGGGCCCCGCACATCAAACGGACACCGCGAAACCGAGATCAGCGAACGTGGATGCCGATTGGGCGCATCATGGCGGGCACCGGGGTGGATTCGGTGGAAAAAATGCGCCAGTTGCCGGACCTGGTCATCAATGAGCCGCAATGGGAAGCCTAGCTCGAAGCTATCGGAATTGTGCTGGGGCAGACGAAGAAGGGATGCTGGCGGAGGTGGAGAAGACCCCGGCCGCCTCACAGAAGGGAGACACGCAAACCGATGATCGGTTTAGGGCTTGAGGTCCCCGATTAGATGGTAACGTCATCTGTCATCCGATGGGCCCGCCGAAAGGAAGAAGGGGATTAAACCGCCAAAAATTGTGCGGATGCGGGAGCGGTCATGAGACCCAAAAACCAGGCGGTTGCAGCCGAAATTTCAACCCCTTCATCCTGAGGGCTTGGGTGGCAAAGACATCCTTCTGATCTATGGCGATGCACAACCGTCCGGAGGATTCACGTAAATGGACGGGGTTTTCGTGATGACCCGAGTCACCGCGAACACAATGTTGCCTCCCGTGCCATTGGCTGTAAACAAGTCAAACGACTGCTTCATCGGTAAAGCCAACCACGTGTCCTCGCCATCCCCGACGACCCACGCAGAGGGTCGCACCCGCAAGAGCCGGGCCCAGCCAAGGCGTTCGTCGTGATGCAGCACCGCCTGCAGAGCCGGATTGATCATGCTGATTGCCCCAATATTCCAGGAGCCCAAGGCCAACGAATCTACGCGACCTCCCCGAAGAACTGTCGTCGAGTCGCTAGAGACCCAAAAGAGCAACCGGAGATGTCCATGGGTGTCCACAATATCCCCCAATAGCTCACCGTTGGGCTGCATGGTAAAGGCCACGTCGGTTGGCACGGTGACGGCCGCCCGACCCGTACGGGTTGTAAACGTCCAGTGGTGCGTAGGAAATCCCACGCCCTGAGCTGTGAGAGGATGTCCCACATACACCGTGACCGTCGAGTGGGACGAAGCGACGGCCAGCGTAACGTACCGATCCGTGCGCGGAATACAGGTTTGAGCCCAGGATTTTGGAACCACTGTCAGCCTGGTCCCTTTAAACGACACTGTCGGCGTCTTGTTGCCGGTAGGTGCGGGTCGCAATGGTGCAGAGCTCGACTGCACGGGGGAAGCGCCACAGCCCGCCAACACGCCTATACCCATCGCCACCCCTATTGCCGCGATACCGCTACGACATTTCATCAACGATTCACCTCATCATCCCTAACGCCAGGCCTATGCCTCTGGTGACAAAAAAACCGCGGCAGGGCGTGCCCCTGCCGCGATGATGAGGGTGCCGTCTTTAACAGGCGTTCCCGGTTTGAGCCGTCTCCTGTTGTTCGCCGCAGGTGGCACCGGTAGAACCTTCTCCCATCCACCAACCGATCGTTTGACAATTATTCAGCGAAGTCGACAGAGCGGCCCAACAGAACTCGCTAAACGCGGTCCCCGGGTCCTGAAGAACCGTGCAGCGCGTAATTCCTCCCGGAAACCATGCACTCTCAGGCTCTGACCGTGACTTGTCACCTGGCCGCTGGCTGTGCCGGCATGCATGAGCACGCCCGAACTGTTGAAAGTTTCTTGCAACACTCCGAATCCTTCATCGGGACTTGCACTGGTGCAGTCGCAACTCAACATCCACTGAGTGCAGGTCGTGGGACAATTAAAACATCCTTGATACTCCATGGCCACAACCGCCATGTATGTGCTGATTGGAGTCGTCGTCAGCAGACTTAGAGGATGGCCAGCACAGCAATCTTATAACATTATGGGGTACTTCAGAAAATGTTTAATCGTATCTGGACCTTCCGAACTCAATTACAGCGGTAGATAACGTCTACTTCGAAGCAGCGGACGAAAATGAGTATAATAATGGTGGTTCCTTTCTCGACGATGTCCAAGGCGCTTCTCCCGACCCTAATTCAAACCCGCCCTATACCTGGACGACTAATTTAGAAAGGGTAGTGTCTTCGTTTCCCTTTGCGACCGAATATGCAGCTGCAGATGTTGCGTTGTCATTACTTTTGAACGCCTTAACAGACTCCCCTGGTGTGAAGTCATGGAATGGCACCAACAACGGAGACGGTCTTTGGGGCATATACTGGCAATCCGTACCAACAGAATATGATGCGCCTTCAAGTGAATCGTACGAGGACGCTGTAAACTATCGTGGATATAATCAAGAATTTCGAATTTCTGTCGGTACAGAATATAACCCGATGGTCAATGTAGGACAAATCGAATACCAGACCGACTGGTATGTCAGTAATCCGAATCTAGAACAAGTTAGCTACGATACCAGTGGACTTATGGAAGATACGTGGAACTTCGACTAGACAGATTAGTCGTGATACGTCAGGGGGGGGGCCCGCGAGAGGTCCTCCCCACCGATATTTAAGAGTGCGTATTAGCACTAATCTCACGAGAAGTAGGCCGTCATGAAGGCAGGAAAAAATATCTGTATTATTCTATTAGAGAAGGGGACGATATCATGAACCGATTGCATATATCTTTAGGGCTTAACCTCATTCTCGTGGTGGCGATAGTAATCTTGGGGGTCATAACCATTCGCAGCAGATCATTACCATCATTAGGGCTAACCGTAAGTACCCAGAACCCCATGGGGCACATTAATCAGGCGAGGGCTTTATATCAAGGGTACCATCAGACTCATTCCCGACAAGATCTCGTAAGAGCTGCGGCTGATCTGGCCACGGCTGGCGGAGAGTTAATGGTTTTCGGGAGCAATACCCGACATTCTGATACCTACAATTTAGGACTTATCCTCACAGAATTGAGCCAGCGATTAGCATCACCGGCGTATGCCTCCACGGTGTTCACCGATGTGAATTTACTGTGGAAATACTTACCCACAAAAATGGTCGAACAAAATAACTTGGTGACGTTCAATCAGGATATATCTACGGCATTTCACCATCTGCCGCATAGCACAACCTTGTATTGGAACCCCTAAGACAAACTGAAAAAACTAGTAAGATTTTGACCTGCGATCGCCAGGGTGTCGAACGATGGCATTAGTCTTAGCGGATGTGCGATCACACTCCGTGGCCCCAATATTCATTGCACCACTCCTGTCTTGGTTACCGAGGCCATGCCGGGACTCCTCAGTACTCTGCGCACCACACCACCTCCCCCGCTAAAGAGTGCCCTGAGTGGCCAGAAAGAATTAACAGGTGATCTTAGGCTTGCAGCCGCGTTGCCCCGCAAGGAACGATGACCTGGCTTCCACGGATAAGAGCGTACAAAGGGTATTTTGGGAAAATGGCACTTCAACAATTTTAAGACTTAGACAAGGAAGATCCGCTAGCAATCTCTACCGGGAGACCAATAGCATGTTCCCGTGCAATCGCCAGTAACTATCCCGAGCAGCGGGGCCAATAGCCCCGATTCACATTATGGCCACAGCCAGGATCACCGGCCCGATTTGCGGCAAATCATGACCGGATTAACGGTGGATGAACTCGGTCAGGTAATAGCGAGGACCATGCTCAATGGGTATACCTCGGTTTAAGCATCCGGAGTGACTGAAGGAGAAAATTCACGTTAAGATATCAATGACCGGGTTGGCGGAACGGGAGACGCGTCTATAGAAATATGGAGGAAGGAAGATCTTCTTCGTGAAGGTTCAAGTCCTTACCCGGGACCATGTGTGGACTGTTGGTTTAGAGTAGTTATAACGTTTAAGCCCTTACAAAATTTTTAATGTGGAGTGGATAACGTACTAAAGGAGGACGCTATTTGGAAACGTGGAATGAGAATAGTAGTTCAATTTTTGTCGATTACGGGGAAATGTTTACACCGCGCCGAACAGAAATTGCGGAAATTATGTTGCAGCTAATACCAATCAGACATGAGAAACCCTTTCTTGTCGTAGATATTGGGTGTGGGACGGGGTGGCTTTTAGAGGCGGTATTGCAGCACTTTCCCTCGGCAACCGCTATTGGATTAGATGGATCTCCCGTGATGCTTGGACGTGCCACAGAACGACTTTCACGGTTTGGAAATCGTGTTTCACTACGTGCATTCCGACTCGAGAACAACGATTGGGTAAACAATCTATCTGACGTAACATGTTTTCTCAGTACACTTGCAATTCATCATCTTTATGGCCATCAGAAGCACCGATTATTCGTATCGCTCAAAGAACGGTTGATTAATGGCGGAGGGCTCCTTATCACCGACCTGATTATGCCTACCTCTGCCATAGAAAGGAGGTACCTTTCGACAAGTTGGGATGCCGCAGTTAGGAGTCAGTCTCTAGCAATACATGGCGACTTATCAGGGTTTCGTAGGTTCCAGAGCGAAGAGTGGAACTATTTTACGTTCCCGGATGATGTTGTCGATCATCCATCTTCACTACTCGACCAACTTAATTGGCTTAAAGGGGCGGGTTATTCGGGTGTGGATGTTTTTTGGATGCTTGCCGGCCACGCAATATTTGGTGGTTATAAGGGGACCACAGAATCTGAATGACTATTAATTCTCTGTATGTAGAATCTAGATCGAGGGTAATGACGGAAATAGAGACTTTCACTAATAAGATCACGCAGCGGAAGAGGGCGGGCTAAGCCGTGTCATCTGTCCAAGTCAAACGAATTTTCTCACATGGAGAACCGATAAACATTGCCAGAGCAACAATTTTTACGATAAAGGGCCCTTATTTCAAGGTTGACCATTAATTTTGGCGAGGGCATTAGACAGCCATTCCATCGCCCAAATTGGACGCCATCAAAAATAATTTCACCATGCTCTCCGGTTGG
>JAJYTS010000132.1 GCA_021792935.1 Bacillota bacterium
CCGCCGCTGGGCCCAGCGGCAGGGGTCGTAGGGCTCGAAATTGAAAGTAAACCAGTTGGAACCCCCATCCCTGGTATGGTCCCCCTTGGCCGGTTAGGATGGTACGGCTTTTTCAGCACAATCTAGCTAGCGAGACAGTGGCGAGAGGACTGGTGGGGGTTGCGGATTTTATTCTGGGAGGATCATGAAGTCTATCGCTACGGCCTATCGCGAGCCTTAGAGCGTTTGGGCCACGAAGTCTGGATTCCCGCTCCCATGGAACGCGGTCGGGAGATTTCCCGATTTCTCCATCAGCGTCGTCCGGAATTGGTACTTAGTATAGGGTGGACGGAACGGACGGTGGACATTGACGCCTTAAAGAGTATCGACCGCTATTGCCAGGATCAACGAGCACTGCACGTCTATTGGTCGACAGAAGATCCGATTCATACCGATGTGTGGGTGTTGCCGTATCTTCAACAGGCACATCCCGACGCCGTATTCACCATTTCTCCAGAGGCCGTGAGGCTTTTCCGGGATCTAGGCTTTTACGCCGATGAATTGCCGTTTGCCGCCATCCCGGAACTGCATCAGCCTGATTTGAATCCGCCGTTGCCCATAGATGTGGGTCTGGTGGCCACATTATACGGGGACACTTCAGGGACGCTGCGCAATGCCGCTCTGGCGTCGCTTCTGCAACCGCTTGTGGGAATGCCATGGACCATCGGCATTTGGGGACATGGTTGGGAGGACGCCCGACGCCACCTCGGCTTCGTAATTCCGCCGCACTGGATTCATCCCGCTGTTCCTTTCTCCTTCGTTCCGCGCATTTACAATATGACGCGGATTGTGTTGTGCCCACAGAACGATCCAAACCAACTGACTAGTCGCACCTTTGAGGCAATGGGCACGGGGGGCGGTGCTCTGCTAACCGTGCGCACCCCGGGGGCTTTGCGATTCTTTGTGGAGGGTCAACATCTGCTGGCGTCGGGATCTGCCTCGGAAACGCTGCGAAAGCTTCAACAATATTTGGTTGATGAGCGCGCTCGCCAACATATTAGCGCTGCTGGCCGGGCCGAAGTGCTTAAACGGCATACCTATGATCACCGGGCCGCGTTTCTCATGGAGCGGGTTGAAGACTGGGTTCGGCAAAAGCGGAATGCACCTCGATATGGAACACGTGCCGGCACCCGGCAAATACTCCGTCTTTCCGCGCGATGGCCGGACACCATAAAAGCCATTCCTGGGGTTGCTGAGGCGATGCGACTCGTGTTTGACGTGCCGGCGACTCCGGCGGGCTTCACGCTGATGCGTGCTACCCTCGAATGCTTTGCGGATACTGTCTCCAATCCCGGTACGGTGTTGTGTGTCGATGGCCGCGACACCGTGGTGGATGCCGCTTACGTCAATGCTGATGCATTTAGTCCCTACCCATATAAAGAAAATTGGTGCCGCTGGGAGGTGGCTAATGCCGTGCGAACGCGTCTAGGCAAGCCACTGGAGCTTGCCCTGTTTCCCGCTAGTGATGTGGGTGTTAACTGGGTTACCCCTATGGGAGGATCCGTTCGAACTATCGTGCAATATCATCTGCGAGCCTTTTGTCCACGGCTTACGCTTTGGTGGAAAAAGGAATGATGACGGATGGGCTAAAACGAATTCTGCTGCCACCATTGGTGATCAAAGCGATGGCGGAACTTAAGGAATTCCCGCGCATTGAGAGTTGTTGAAAGGAAGAGGACCCTGGCGGTCGTGACTTTGTTAATTCTTTTTTCTTATCTGGACTCAAGCTTTTAGATTCTTTAAAGGGGAATCCGCCCCGCAATCCGACTTGTGATGTGGGGTGGGACTCCAGCGGTCTTGCTTGTGGAGGCTAACCAGACAGCTCTTGACCCACCCCCCGGGGGGTGGGGTATTATTATTTTGCGGAGTCACTGGGCACAAGTGTTAAACAGGGGGTGTGATCATGATTCCTGAGTACAAAAAGGATGCCAGCCATCGGCTTAAAGCCGCTATCGGGCATCTGCGGGCAGTCTCCGAGATGGTGGATTCGGAGCGTTACTGCGTTGATATTATGAAGCAGTTGGCGGCGGTGCAGGCCAGTCTTGAAGGAGTGCAGCAGGTTTTATTAAAAAATCATCTGTCGACGTGCGTTACAGACGCGATCTTGGCGGGATCAGGGGAAAGCTTAATCACGGAATTGGTTGCGGCCCTGCGTTACAGCAAGGGCATTCCGTCGATGGAGCCGGTAGGGAAAGCGGGATCGGAACCGCACTGCCATACTGGGTCCGCTGAGGCTGTGTCCAGCGCCATTGAAGGAGGAACAGCATGAGCGTGCAGCAGCATACGGATACAGGCGCTACGGGTCACACCGCCCGTGTGCAGGTGGGTATTACCGGCATGACGTGCGCTAGTTGCGCTTTGCGCATAGAAAAAGGGTTAAGTCGGTATCCCGGCGTGGCGGAAGCCCAGGTTAATTTTGGAACCGAAAAAGCCACCGTCAGTTTCGATCCCACGGCCGTGAATGTGGCGGAGCTAGTCTCCAAAATCCAAGATATTGGCTACAAAGCGATTACCGATAGCATGCGGCTTAAACCCAGCAGCGGGTTGGAAACTAGGGACGCGGACCAACTGGCACGGCGTTTGGGCACCCTCGAAGGGGTGATTCAAGCCCGGTTTGAGACCTCGGCAAATTCCTGGGTGGTTACCTATCTCCCCGAGTCCATCGGTCCGGCCGATGTGCGGCGTCATTTGAAAGAATGGGGTGTACCCACCGAAGACTTGAGCGCGGAGCGGGATGCTGCGCAGGAAGCGCGGCAGCGCGAGATTCGTCACTGGCGGACTCGGTTTGTGGTCGGAGGAATTTTTTCGCTTCCTCTAGCCATCTGGCTGGTGACTCGAATCGCTGGCGTTCCCATCCTAGGCAACCCTTGGCTCCAGTTTGG
>JAJYTS010000043.1 GCA_021792935.1 Bacillota bacterium
CTTTGCCGAAGACCTGGCGATAGTTGGGGAATTCTTGACCCATTTTGAGGCCGCGGGTATAATAAGGAGCGATTTGCCTAGCGTCAGGAGGTGATCCTATTTTATGAAGCGAACGTATCAGCCTAATCGGCGCCATCGTGCCAAGGTACATGGTTTTCGCCAGCGTATGCGAACACGAGGCGGCCGGGCAGTCCTGCGCAGGCGGCGACAAAAGGGACGGAAGCGGATTGCGGTTTAAATTATGGCGTATGTGCGTCTTAAACGACGGGCGGAATTTGGACAGGTAATCAAAAAGGGCCGGACGTACGGGGACAGATATCTGGTCCTTTTCGTTCTGCGAACGGCTACGGGGCAAAGTATCCGGGTGGGTTTCACCACTCAAAGGAGCTTAGGTACGGCGGTAAAGCGCAATCGGGTTCGACGGCGCTTAAGGGCTCTTTATAATCTTTACGGGTCGTCTCTAGGTGAGTGTGGCGATCTGATCTTTTTGGGAAAGAAGAGTATGATAGACGCACCATGGGACGAATTAAGGCTGTCGATGTCCCGCGTGCTAAAACGGGCGGGTTGTCTGAAAAGGTAAGGCTGGTTTAGATGAAATATGTTGTGTTGGGGCTCATTCGGGGATATCAACGATATATTTCTCCTCTTACCCGGCCGTCTTGTCGGTATGTCCCCACGTGTTCCCAATATACTGTTGAGTCGGTGACCAAGTACGGCGTGGTCAAAGGTTTATGGCTAGGAGTCAAGCGAATTAGTCGCTGCCACCCACTGCACGAAGGTGGCTACGATCCGGTGCCTTAGGGGCCGATGGGAGGATGTTATGGTAATCTGGCACGCGTTTACCGGGCTCCTGAAGGTAGTGTTTATCGCGTTTTCAGCATGGACCGGAAACTATGTATTGGGAATTGTCCTGTTGACCCTGTTGGTGCGGCTGGTATTGTTGCCGTTAGGTATAGCGCAGGCGCGGTCAATGCAAAAAATGGCTTTGTTGGCTCCGCGCCAGCGCGAGTTGCAGCAGCGTCATAAAGGTGATCGGCAGAAGCTGAATGAAGAGGTGGCCAAGCTCTATAAGGCGGAAGGAGTTAATCCGGCGTCAGGGTGTCTTCCTCTCGTGTTGCAAATTCCCGTCATGTACGGGCTGTTTGATGTCTTGCGGCGATATCAATATCCCCATGCTAATTGGGAGTGGCTTTGGCACAATCTGGGCCAGCCGGATCACACCTATATTTTGGCGGTGTTAGTCGCTGTCAGCACGTTTCTAATGCAGCGTCAGACGATGCAGATGACCCCCACCCAGCCTGGGATGGAATCCAGTCAAAAAATGATGCTGTATGTCATGCCTCTTATATTTGGTTATGTTGCCTATCGGTTTCCTGCCGGACTATCCGTTTATTATGTGGTGTCAAACATTTTTCAATGGGGACAGACCGTTATCCTCTTGAAGCGCCCGATTAATGGCGGGGCATCAGGCAGTGCGCCCGCGACGCAAAAGTAAATACGAGGTCAGGCCGCGCCAGAGGCGCGGTTTTTATTTTTTAACTGACGAAGTTGGTATCGCCAGAGATAGAATCACGGATTACGGGGGCAGTGCGATGGGACCGGACGAAATAACGGCGCGTTTGCGGGAGCGGTTCGCTGTTGACGCCAGGAGCGAAGCGCTGCTATTTCAGTTTGTCGAGCTGGTCGAGACGGCCAAGCTCAATATTACCGCCTGGACAGGCGACGTTTTGTGGACTCGGGGCGTCATGGAGTCTTTAGATCTTCGAACACTGTTGCCGAACAAGGTTCATGGCCGAGGGTTGGATATCGGGAGCGGTGGCGGATTCCCTGGAATGATTCTGGCCATTGCCTATCCAGAATGGTCATGGACATTAATGGATAGTCGCATGCGCCGGTGCCAGTTTTTAACGGAGGCGGCGGCCCACTTAAATTTATCAAATGTTTTGGTTGTTAATGCCCGGGCGGAAGATTGGATAAAGCAAAATATGGTGTATCGCGACCATTTTGATGTGGTGACGATGCGAGCGGTCGCGCCCAAATTACCATCGCTGGAGCTGGGACTTCCCTATGCGCGGATTGGCGGAGTCATGTTGTTGGCGCAAGGGGTTGACGGGAAAGCCGATGACGCGGATAGCGTGGCCTTGATAAAACGTTTGGGAGGACAGACGGTTCAAACGGTGAAGCACACCGAGGGACGGCAAACAATTTGCCTTCATAAAGTGGCAAACACGCCGTCAAGATATCCACGTTCAGGAAAAGCGTTGGGGAGAATCTAGGAATCCACGGGTTGAAACTGCGCGTCTTACGCCCTGGTGGTCGTCAAGGGGCGTCCAATTGTTTACAATGTTTTACATAGATTTTTGTGCCATCGAAGCTGCGTATGCCAGGAGGGGTCGTGTGGGTAGGGTCATTGCGGTGGCCAATCAAAAGGGCGGCGTGGGCAAGACGACGACGGTTATTAATTTAGCGGCGTATCTGGCTGACACGGGACAACGGGTGCTAGCCGTGGACATCGATCCGCAAGGCAACACCACGACTGGGCTAGGTATCGACAAGAGCCTGGTGGACATATCGATTTATGATGTGTTATTGGATGACCGGCCGTTTTCGGAAGCCCTGCTGCCGACCGATATCGTGGGTCTGCATCTCCTGCCGGCGACCTTAGATTTGGCGGGAGCCGACGTCGAATTGTCACAAATGGCAGAGCGGGAAAGACTGCTTGACCATCAGATTCAAGAGATTCGGGACCGCTATGATTATATTTTCATTGATTGTCCCCCTTCATTGGGCCTGTTAACCATTAACGCCTTAACGGCGGCCGATGCCGTGATGATTCCCATGCAATGCGAATTCTTTGCCCTAGAGGGATTAAGCCAATTGCTTTCCACGATTGAGCTGGTGAAAGAACGGCTCAACTCCCGGCTTAAGTTGGAAGGTGTTCTGTTGACGATGTATGATGCCCGCACCAATTTAGCCGCGCAAGTCGCGGAGGAGGTTCGGCATCATTTTTCGCAAAAGGTTTATTCGGCGGTGATACCGCGAACGGTGAGGTTAAGTGAAGCGCCTAGTCACGGGCAACCGATTCTACGGTACGATCCGCGGTCGAAGGGTGCGGATGGATATCAAAAATTGGCACAGGAGGTGATGCAGCATGGCTAAAGCGCGGGGATTAGGAAGAGGGTTGTCGTCGTTAATTCCAGAACGTTCGGCGGGAACGGAACGCAGGGACGGCGTTGACACGATTGCGTTGGCGCGCATTGTTCCCAATCCGTTTCAGCCACGACGGCAATTCGGAGAGTCGGAGTTGGCGGAGTTGGCGGAATCGATTCGGTTGCATGGAGTGATCCAACCGGTGGTGTTGCGGCCGTGGCAGGAACAATTTCAGCTGATCGCGGGTGAACGCCGGGTGCGAGCGGCGCGAATGGCTGGGCTCACCGTTATTCCGGCGATTGTGAAGGCATTGAGTGATCGGGACGCGATGGAAATCGCTCTGGTGGAGAACCTGCAGCGCACCGACTTGAATCCCATGGAAGAAAGCTTCGCGTATAAACGGCTTATTGAAGAATTTGAATGGACTCAGGATGAAATTGGAGCGCGGGTTGGAAAGTCGCGCAGCCATGTTGCCAACTATTTGCGGTTGCTGCAGCTGGAGACTTCTATTCAGAATATGATTACCAGCCAGTCTATCAGCGTGGCTCATGCCAAGGTGCTGTTGTCGGTAGAGAGTCCCCGGCGAGGGTTTTTGGCGGCACGCTGTGCGTCTGAAGGATGGACGGTCAAGCAGTTGGAAGCCGCCGCGAAACGGGGCGAAATCCCTCCCCGGTCACGCGCGCAGGATGATGTTCATCTACGCAGTGTGGAAGCGGGCTTAAGGCGGAGGTTTGGCACAAAAGTCTCTGTACGGGGCGACAGCAGCAAAGGACGAATAGAGATTCCCTATCGCAGTTTAGAAGAGTTGGAACGGTTATTGAGTATGTTGGACCACGGCTCGGGTTCTGGACCGGAAGGGTTCGTCGTGTAATGTTCCTTAAGGAACATTATTGAGGAACTTATTGCCAAAAGTGAAGGGGTCGTTTTAAGGGACATGGACCACCTGCTGGGGTCGATTGTTAATGGCACGGGCGCGCTCATCGGCGCGCTTATAGGTATTGGCTGGGGCAGCCGCTTGTCATCTGATTTTCGAAAACAAGCATTGCGGCTGATGGGTCTGGTGGTAGTTGTCATAGGGGTGAAGATGGCGCTTCCCTTAAACGACCCCGTGAATACCTTGGTTTCCCTGGTGGTCGGGGCGTGGCTGGGGTCTCTGTTAAAAATCGGAAAGCGGCTGGACGCCTTCGGTCATTGGGTGGAAAGGCATAGCGGCCGTGGCGGGTTTATGCAAGGGTTTGTTTCCGCATCATTAATCTTTAATGTTGGCGCGTTAGCGATTGTTGGTTCTTTGCAAGCCGGCTTGACCAAGCATCCAACGATACTGGAGACCAAAGCGATTTTAGATGGTGTAACAGCGTTGTTGCTGGCATCAACGGCGGGTTGGGGAGTGGCGTTGGCTGGGCCTGTGACTTTTGCTTATGAGGCGATATTGTCGCTAATGGCCGGGTTGCTCAAGGGCTTTTTAGTGGGTCCGCTTTTAAATGATTTAAGTGTAGTCGGCGGCATTCTTATAGCCGCCATCGGACTAAACTTTGTTGCGGAAAAAGCGTTGATCACCATCGCGGACTTGCTGCCCGCGTTACTAATTACGGTTATACTGGGATGGTTAAAGCTTCAGGGAATAACGTTCGTTTAATACGTGGAGGGACCCGGTTTGCTTGTACCAACAATCGATTTGGTTTATGGGGCTTTGGCACTCGGTTTAGTGGGTGTTGTGATGGGGTTATGGGGAGTTATCGCCGCGTTTCAGGTCAAGCGCAGGTATTTGCGAGCGTTCGGGGAAGTAAAAGCCGGAAATGTCGAGCAATTGATTGCGAATCTTCATGAGCGGCTGGATGCCTCGGTGGAACAGTTTGATGGATTTGGAACACGGTTGGATGTAATGGACAAAAAGGCTGCCCGCGCCATTAACCGTGTGGGATTGGTTCGGTTTAATCCCTTTCAGGATACCGGGTCGGATCTGTCCTTTTCGGCGGCTTTGTTGAATGACAAAGGAGACGGGTTGGTCTTAACCAGCTTGTGGGGGCGCGAAGAAGTGCGTCTCTATGCCAAACCTGTGGATAAGCATGAAAGTCGCTACGCCTTAAGTCAGGAAGAAAAACAAGCCTTGGACATGGCGAAAAATGCGAGAAGCTGAATAGGCTCATCCGTATTTTACCCATTTGATCGCGATGCCCCCGTCAGGAGTGCGCTAGGTTTTGGCGCATCGAGGACCCGGGGCTTTTTTCTTGGCGTGATATATATCGTTTGTGTAGCCGGCTAGGCTTATTTCCTTCGCCGTCAGGATATAGATGTACCTGGAGGGGACGTCATGAAATCATCCTGGTGGGGCGCGGGACTCACGTATGTAGGGGCCGTCGTGGGGGCAGGATTTGCTAGTGGGCAGGAAATCTATCAATTTTTTACCCGCTTTGGGGTCATGGGGACGCTGGGGATAATACTGGCCGGATGTCTATTCGCCGTTCTTGGCTATAAAGCGCTTGAACAGGGGCGTCGGTGGTCGATGGGCAGTTACGGCTCGTTACTGCAATCCGCATACCCTCCCTGGTTAGTTCGCGGGGCGGAGGGACTCACCACCGTATTTTTGGTGATAGGCCTGGGGGTTGTTGCTTCCGCTGGGGGAGCGGATGTCGCGGGTTTTACGGGCCTTCCCGCTATTTTCGGCGCCTTTATCACCATCATCGCGGTGGTGGCGGTGGCCGCTAGGGGAACCGGGGGCATGATTCGCTTAAATATGGTCCTCGTTCCTTATTTGGTGGTGATGGTTCTGGTTACAGTCGCTCTAAACTGGAACGCCCCCGGTGTGAACACCGTCGTCGCCGCCCCAGCTCCAGGATGGCTTATTTCGGCTCTGCTCTACTTGTCCTATAATGTTTTTACGGGTGTGATGGTACTACTGGGGGTAGGCAGGACTCTCACCTCGCCGCTTCAGAGTTTTGGGGCCGCGTTTTTAGGGGCGGCCATCTTGTCGCTTCTTGCTTATGCCGAGCATCATCTGCTAATGACCCTGCCCGTAATCGCGGAGTTGCCTATGGTCGATGCCGCCCTTCACACGGACCCGCTGTGGGGAATATTTTTTGGTGCCGGCCTATGGGTGGCTTTGTTTACCACCGGGGTCGCGGAGGCGTACATTTTAAGCGAGCAATACGGCAAAAAGGTTCTTTGGGGCGTTTGCGCGACCTTTCTTTTAGGATTGATTCGCTTTGACAATCTGGTCCGTTTATTTTATCCCCTCATGGGAATGGTTGCGATCGTCTTATGGATTCCGTTAGTGTATAAGGGATCAGGACGGCGATTTCCGGGGGGATAAAGGTTTTGGCGGAGTGGGATAGCAGGGGCGAAGACCTGTTGAATCAAGGAAATGCGGCGTGGGACAAGGGAGATCGCGTGCGGGCTGAAAGCTTCTTCCGGCTACTGGTCCAGGACTATCCCAAGCGGCCCGAGGGCTACAACAAACTGGGCATGGTTATGGCAGAAACCGGGCATCTTGAGGAGGCCGAGCGGTACTTTCTGCGCGCATTGGCCCAGGATCGGACGCACGCGCCCGCCTTAACCAACGTGGGAAACATTTACTTAGAACGGGGCGAGACGGAGCAAGCGATTCAACATTATCTTCTGGCGCTCCAAAACGACCCCGATTATCCACCCGCCCACCGCAACTTAGGCGTGGCTTACAAACGGCAGGGACGGTACTCCGCTTATGTATCCCATTTCAAGCGCTCGCAGCGGTTGGACAACCGTCGCACCCGTGAAGCCTTCCGGCTCGGGGCTAAGGGAGCGTCCTCAGGTGCCCGCCGCCTTATGCCGCGAATACCGTCCTTTGTCTGGCTGGTTTTCGTGCTGATTGGTGTCGCGTTGATTGTATCGGTGTTTCATCGATGAGAGCACGGAGTCGCGACGGGTTCCCTTTGGCTAAAGTTCTGGGAACTATACTGATTATTGTCTTGCCTGTAATAATCGTCTCTCAAATTCGCTCTTACATTTCTGGAGCCGCCACGATTTCCGAGTTCGCGTTATCGTTCCTCCTAACTTCCCTGGGTGCCCAGGCTGGTCTGGTTGTGCGACGCTGGGGTAAAATGAGATTAGGGATGCTTCTATTGGATCTCTTGCTGGCAACCGCCGCTGGTGCGGTGTCCTTTGGGGTTGTGCGCTTAGCTTCCGCCCAGGGGGGCGGTGCCGTTGACCCTGCTCTTGTCGCTATTGTTATGGCCTATCTATCGGCGATTTGGTCTGGCCAAAATCGCTAAAGGGGGCTACCGGTGCATTGGCTTAATATTGTTCTCGCGATATACCTGGTTCTAGGGGCTCTTTACGGACTTCGCCGCGGGTTGGTTTGGGTCGGGTTTAGCCTGCTCGGTTATATCGCGGGTGTGCTGCTAGCCAATCGCTTAGCCAACCCTGTAGCTAAGATCATTCTGGCTTGGGTCCCGTTGCGGAATTGGGTGGGCCGATACCTTGCCGCTCCTGCCTCTCATGTCCCAGGGATCCACCTGGGAGCCTGGTCATTGATCCATCGTGTCTTGGATCTTGTCGTTTTCTTGGCCATTATCGGAGTCATGGAATTGGTGGGTCGTTCCTTGGGAGCCGCGATAAGCCGAGGGGTTCATTCACTGCGGTTGGCCGGCGCCGTTGATAGGTTGGGGGGTATTGCGGCAGGAGTTTTAGAACATGCTGCGGTGGCCGCCTTGGTGATGACGTTGTTGCTCGCGGTTCCCGCTGTTCACCAATCATCGCTGGGTCGGTCTTTGAACCAAGACCCATTAGCAGGCGTGTTGGTGAAAGCATTCAAAAACGTCGCGAAAATTCCGGGGGGACAGTATTTATGAACTCTCTAGGTTTTGGGAGGCGCTATTGATGACGGAAAAGCCGCATTATCAAATTGACGGTCTGGTGGAATTGAAAAAGCCCCACCCGTGCGGAAGTAAAACCTGGATCATCTGGCGAACGGGCATCGACTTTGGCCTGCGATGTCAAGGCTGCGGACATCGGATCATGATTCCGCGCAAGGACTTTGAACGGGCGGTTCGGCATTACTATCCCGTGGATCAACCGCCGCAGTCTTCGTGAATCAATGACAATGTTCCTCAAGGAACATTAACGGTATTGCCGCGTCGTGAACGTTTATGCGAACGGGTCAGCCTCTGCCCCCGCGCATTGCCATCATACTCTTTACCTGCTATACTCACTCTGTTTGGGCTACTGCCCACACCACCCTGCTCTGTGACCACAGAGCCTCCGTGATGGAGTCCGTGGAGGAGGTGAAGGAATTGGCTCAGTATGAGCTCATGTATATATTGAAACCCGATTTGGGAGACGAGGCCTTGGCGTCCGCGACCGAACGGGTGCAGCGCACCGTGGAGACAGCTGGCGGCGCGATTGAGAAGACCGATAAGTGGGGACGTCGAAAGCTTGCCTATCCCATCAACGACTACAACGAAGGTCTCTACGTCGTTGTGAATTTTGAAGGAGACGGAACTATCGCGAATGAAATCACCCGCCTGCTTCACATCAATGAGGATGTGATTCGGTCTATGGCTGTTCGCTGTGATGAGTAAGGGAAAGGACGTCCGAAATGCTTAATCGCATTGTTCTTATCGGAAGACTCACACGGGACCCCGAGATGCGCTATACGCCGCAAGGGGTGCCTGTTGCGTCGTTTACGTTGGCGGTCGACCGCTCCTTTGCCAATCAGCAGGGCCAGCGTGAAACAGATTTTATTGATTGCATTGCTTGGCGCAAACTTGGCGAGACGGTGGGAAACCATCTGACCAAAGGCCGGCTGGTGGCTACTGAGGGGCGCTTGCAGATTCGAAGCTACGAAGCCCAAGATGGATCGAAAAGGCGTGTGGCCGAAGTGGTGTGCGATTCAGTGCGATTTCTTGACCGCCCGCGCGACGGAGCCGCTGCCCCAGACCCTATGCCCGGTGAAGCGGACCTGCCGGACGACCTGCCGTTTTAGTTTATTGAGAAAGGAGGTCGACTATGCGTAAGGAACGTGGTCGACGGCCCAAGAAAAAAGTTTGCGGATTTTGTGTCGACAAAGTGGAGTCAGTTGATTATAAAGAGGCAACTCGGTTGCGGCGATATATTACTGAACGAGGCAAGATTTTGCCGCGTCGTATTTCCGGAAACTGCGCGAAACATCAGCGACAAATGACAGTGGCGATTAAACGGTCCCGGGTCATGGCGCTCTTGCCTTTTACGATTGAATAAACCGCAAAAGAGCACGCCCGGGCGTGCTCTTTTTGTCGATGGTTCGAGACGTTGAACCGTCATAATTCCCAAAGTTCGTCAACGTGTGCGCCTGCGTGTACTCCATAAGTCAATCAGCACGATGTTTTCGGAGACGAAAAGAGAGGCATCTGGGGTCGCGGGTCCTTTTTTGGACCCGGTTGCAAATTGGGTGTGAGGAGTGTGGTCATGCGCGTTATTTTCCAATCGGATGTGAAGGGCGTGGCGCAAAAGGGCGACGTCAAGGAAGTCAAAGACGGCTATGCTCGCAATTACCTTATACCCCGCGGACTTGCCCTAGAGGCAACCAGCGGGCGCGAACGGGAGTTGACCGAACGCAATCAGCGCCAGAAGGAACGCGAGGAGCGGCAGCGCCAGCATATGCAAGAATTAGGCAATGAGCTTAAAGACAAGGTTGTTATCATTCGTGCCAAGGTTGGCGAGAGAGATCGGTTATTTGGAGCCGTGACCAATGGGGATGTGGCGGAGGCTTTAAAGACTATGGGCTATACTCTCGACCGGAAAAAAATTGCCATGGATCCTATCAAGCACTTAGGGGAGCATTCCGCCGTAGTACATTTGTATTCCGGCATTAATGCGCGGATTGTCGTGCGCGTGGAGGCACAGTCGTAGAAAAGGGGGCAAAAATGTCAGAGCAGTCGTCAGCCGAAAATCAAACGCCTCAGCAGCGTGGACCCTCAAAGCGACTGGAACGACGTGTAGACGCGTTGGAACAGGTGCTAATACAAATTTATGGGCCCGAACGATTGGTATTGCGCGCGGGCAAATTGCAGGCCCTTAAGCAGCTGCGTTCAGACGTGCTTGAGTTTAAGGTGTTGGCTCTGCAGAAACTGATTTTGGACGATCCCGGTATTACCTATGTACCGACACGCCGTGAAATCCCAAAAATGTTACGCGAATTGGAAGACGAATTGGCCGATATGATTGCCCGCCGTACTCTTGAGGATGAATTGGAAAAGAAAATCGCGGAGCGGATGCAAGAGCGCCATGAGGAGTATGTTCGCGACATTCGCGCTCAGCTTTTAAAGGAGGATGGCGGCCCAGAGACGCCTGAAACTCTTAAAAAACTGGAGCGCCTTTCCAATCTGGATAAGGTGGCTTTACGGGGTTCGGCCCTGGATGTGGTTCGCCCCGGGGCACTTCACGAAGTGATTGGCCAGGAATTGGCCATTGACAGCCTTATGGCAAAGCTGGCCTCTCCCTACCCGCAGCATGTTCTCCTCTACGGACCGCCGGGAATTGGCAAGACCACCGTGGCCCGTCTGGTGCTGGATGCCGCGAAAAAGTTTCGTCAGTCGCCATTTCAAGAAGAGTCGCCCTTCGTGGAAGCGGATGGAACCATTTTGCGCTGGGACCCGCGAGAGGTCACCAATCCTTTGTTGGGGTCTGTGCATGATCCCATTTATCAGGGGGCTCGTCGTGAATTGGCTGAAAGCGGCATTCCGGAGCCGAAGACTGGCTTGGTGACGGAAGCGCATGGCGGCGTCTTGTTTATTGACGAGATCGGCGAAATGGATCCGATTCTGCAAAATAAGCTGCTTAAGGTGTTGGAGGATAAGCGGGTTCGCTTTGATTCCCCCTATTATGACCCGGATGATGGCAATGTCCCGCAATATGTGCATAAGTTGTTCTTGGAAGGAGCGCCCGCCGATTTTGTCTTGGTAGGCGCCACCACTCGGCAGCCAGAGGATATTGCTCCAGCCCTACGCTCGCGCTGTGCCGAAATTTTCTTTGCCCCCCTGGTCCCCGCTGACGTTGAGCGGATTGTCTTTGAAGCGGGTGCCAAACTAGGGGTCACGGTACTCCCGGACGCGGCCCGCATGATTAGTCAGTACACGCTAGAGGGTCGGCGGGCCGTTACGCTGGTGGTGGACGCCTACTCCACCGTGTACTTAAGGGAAGATGAGCAGCCCAGCCAAATTAATGGTGAGGTGATTCAGCGCATTATCAGCCGCTCGCGACTGTCGCCGGTTAAACCAATACTGACCCGTGAACCAGAGCCTGGACGGGTTTTTGGGTTGGCCGTCGCTGGGTATCACGGTCTGGTGCTAGAAATTGAGGCGGCCGTATTTCCGGCTCACCAACCGGGCCGGGGGCGCTGGCATTTTAATGACACCGCCGGCAGCATGGCTAAAGACTCCGTTTTTAACGCGGAGGCGTGCTTGCGCCGGACTACCGGGCGGGATTTGTCCCAGTATGATATTCACGTTAACGTTGTTGGCGGCGGCCGCATTGACGGCCCATCGGCGGGAGTGGCCATTTTTACGGCCGCCTACAGCGCCCTAACAGGTCGACCGGTGCGCGCGGATATTGCCGTGACTGGGGAGTTGTCCTTGTCGGGACGGGTTAAGCCCGTCGGCGGTATTCCGGAGAAAATCTTTGGCGCCCGGCAGGCGGGGCTGACGGAGGTTCTCATCCCACAGGATAATGCTCCAGATGTGCCGGTAACGACGGAGGGACCCACTGTGGCCACGATAGGGACCGTGCAAGACGTTTTAGCGAAGGTGTTTTTGTGAGCATTTCTTTTCAACGCATGCCTCCCCAAAGTCCTGATGCGGAAATGTCGGTGTTGGGGGCGATATTAATTCATGGCGACGCGGTTTCCCGCGCCTTGGAAATTCTCATGCCCGAAGATTTTTATCAAGACGCTCATAAATTGATTTATGAAGCGGCGGTAAACCTCTTTAACCGTACCCAGCCTGTTGATGTCGTTACCGTGGGGGAGGAATTGCGCCAGCAAGATCATTTAGAGCGGGTGGGCGGGATCCCGTTTCTTATGGAACTGGCCAGCCTGGTTCCCACGGCCGCCCATATCGAGCATTATGCCCGGTTGGTGAAGGATTCAGCCACGCTTCGCCGGGTGATTGATACCGCCACGCGCCTTGTCGGCGAAAGTTACAAGGGCGAGCAAACTCCGCGCGAGCTATTAGACTGGGCTCAGCAAGAGCTGTTTCAGCTCACTCAAACCGGCCAGCGTGATGTGGTGAAGCTGCATGATGTCTTGATCGAAACCTTCACCCGACTGGAGCAGCTTTATGCCAATAAGGGAAAACTAGTGGGGGTCCCGACGGGGTTTCCCGATCTTGACCGCATGACCGCGGGGCTTCAGCGCTCCGATCTTATTATTGTGGCCGCGCGGCCTTCCATGGGGAAAACGATGCTGTGTCTTAATCTAGCGCGGCACGTGGCGGTGCATGAAAAGGTTCCAGTGGCGGTATTTAGTTTGGAAATGTCGCGTGAGCAATTAGCCATGCGGCTTTTGAGCGCGGAGTCGGAATTGCCCGCCCATCGGTTGCGGACAGGGGAACTAGACGGAGAAATGTGGCGACAGTTAAGCGGCGCTTTGGCGCACTTATCGGAAGCCCCTATTTACATTGATGATACCCCTGGTTTGTCCGCTCTGGAACTGCGGGCAAAGGCGCGCCAACTTCGTGTCCGGCACAAAATCGGGTTGGTGATTGTCGACTATATGCAACTCATGCAAGGTCGGCGCTCAGAAAACCGGCAGCAGGAAATTTCCGATATATCTCGTTCGTTAAAAGCGCTGGCGCGCGAGTTGGACGTTCCCGTGGTGGCGTTATCCCAACTGTCGCGGGCGGTGGAAAGTCGCACCGATAAACGACCGATGTTGTCTGACTTGCGAGAGTCGGGTGCTATTGAGCAAGATGCCGACATTGTGGCGTTTTTATACCGCGAGGATTACTACTCCAAAGATGCCGAGAATCCCGATATGACGGAGCTCATTGTGGCAAAACAGCGCAATGGGCCAACAGGAACCATTCAATTGCTCTTTAAAAAGGATGTTGGCAAGTTTCTCAGTATTGCTCATAGCGACGAAATCTAGGAGGGGCGTCATGTCAGTAATTGTGGTGGTAGGAGCGCAGTGGGGCGACGAGGGCAAGGGCAAGGTGATTGATTTTCTTTCGCAGCAGGCGCACATGGTGGTGCGGCATCAGGGGGGCAACAACGCGGGCCACACCGTAGTTGTTGATGACCGCGAATTTAAGCTGCATTTAGTGCCGTCGGGAATATTATATCCTGAAACACGATGCGTTATTGCTAATGGGGTGGTTATTGACCCCAAGGTACTGCTGACGGAGATTGCCTATCTGCGGCAACGCGGGGTAGATGTTGAGCGTTTGCGCATTTCCTCCAAAGCTCACGTGGTAATGCCATACCACACCCGCATGGATGCTTTGAACGAGGAACGACGTGGCGAAAATAAAATCGGGACCACCTTGCGGGGAATTGGGCCCGCGTATATGGACAAGGCTGCGCGGGTGGGAATTCGGGTAGGGGACTTGCTGCATCCAGAAGAATTCCACCGTCGCCTCGAGGTTGTTTTGGAGGAAAAAAACCACATTTTGTCTCGAGCTTATGGGGTTGAGCCCTTTTCACTGGAAGAGATGTACCGCGAGTTTGTTGGCTACGGTCAAGACCTCGCCCAGTATGTGGCGGATGCGTCGCTGATGATTAACGAAGCCATTGATGGTGGAGAGCGGGTTCTGTTTGAAGGCGCTCAAGGAACGATGCTGGACATTGACCACGGCACATATCCTTTTGTGACGTCTTCCCACCCATCGGCTGGGGGCGCGGCTATTGGAGCAGGGGTGGGACCCACAAAAATTAATCATGTCTACGGAGTCGCTAAAGCGTATACCACAAGAGTAGGAGACGGTCCCTTCCCGACCGAGCTCTCCGACAGCATTGGCTCGGATATTCGAGAGCGTGGCCATGAGTACGGCACCACCACCGGGCGTCCACGCCGGGTTGGTTGGTTGGATGCCGTTGTCTTGCGCTATGCGGTCCGGGTTAATGGATTGGCCGGGTTAGCGCTTACGCGGTTGGATGTGTTGGATGGCTTGGATTCCTTGAAAATAGCCACCGCTTATGAATCCGAGGGTGGAGTGACCCAGCAATTTCCCGACACCGATGGGGAGCTGCGCGCCGTCCAACCCGTCTATGAGACTCTACCCGGATGGAAAGAGCCCATTGGAGCGATTCGCAAACGCGAAGACTTACCGCAAGCCGCACGGCGCTATTTGGATCGCATTGAAGAAGTGGTCGGCGTTCCGGTCGTGTTGGTTTCTGTGGGTCGGGAGCGTTCCAACACCATCCCGCTAAGAGAAATGTTCTAAGGCAGGATTTGTTTAACGCTCACATTGCGTGCTTGGTGAACGCATGGTATGATCAAGTGTACGCGGAAGTAGCTCAGTTGGTAGAGCGTCGGCTTCCCAAGCCGAAGGTCGCGGGTTCGACCCCCGTCTTCCGCTCCAGTTGATCCTCGCCCGTGCGGGGATTCTTTAATAACGAGGGTTTTGTGTTAGAAAATGTTGTCAGGCGCATCGCGAATACGCAAATCACTTTTGGCACTTCCGGCAACGCCAGCGAACGGTCGTCTGAGAGTGTGCCTAGCTGTTGGATTACGCCTTCCGGGGTGGCTTGGCCTCATATAGAGCCTTCCGATTTCGTTAGGCTGGCCATAGCCAGTGGAGAGATTCTTTCTGGCACACTTAAGCCGTCTAGCGAATGGCGAGCCCATTTGTCAATATATGGCGCCCATTCCTGGGTTGGCGGCATTGTGCATTTGCACTCACCTTACGCGACCATATTGTCCACCATCGGCTCCCCTATACGTGCTGTCCACTATCAGATGGCGCGGGTGGCTGATGAAGTTCCTCTAGTTCCCTATCAAACATTCGGAAGTCCTGAATTGGCAGAGGTTTTGGCTGGCGCGATAAGCTTGCGGGTGCGCGCGGTTTTGGCGGAGAATCATGGTCTCTTTGTGGTGGGGGAAACGGTAGAAGAGGCATATCATTCCGCCGAGGAAGTAGAATGGACGGCTATGATTCAATATCACGCGATGGCGGTTGCCACGCCGCGGGTGTTGACTCCGGCTCAGCTAAACTCCGTACGCAACGCATTCGGCGATTATGGCCAGCGCCCGTTAACCTAGAAGCCGCCAGAGTTTTTAACGACGGCAATGTCTCTAAAACCATCTCATATCTGATGGGTAAGGCGGTGTCTCGTGAACAATTGCATCGTGTGGTCGATGATCTACCCGCCGATAAATTGCCAGCGTTGGCCGAGCTCATCCGCCGGCTGATTGAGGAGGATGATGAGCCCGTCGGCAGGGAAAAGCTGCACGTGTTCCCCAAGGGCTGATGTGTACAATACGTTTCAGTCGCCAGGCTAAAAAATTCTTGAGAAGCAATCTTAGAGCACTGGGCATCGGATACGGACCACCTTGTTAGCGTTGGCGCAAGGTCCTCTCGCCCACTCGCAGGTCAAACGTCGCAGGGGCACCGACGCGCAACGCTTGCGACATTTTCGGGGCGGATGTGCGTCAACGGCCACACGTGGATATCGGGTATCATCATGGTATCGAGGGTGGTTGCGACTAAGGGAGGTCTCGCTATTGACACATGGCTGGACGGATTACGCCTTACGCCAGCTGTGGGCGGAGGGCATCGATTGGCCCGCGTTAGTTCCGCCTGGCACGGCGGCCAGCTCAGCCCATGTCGAGGCATGGCTCCAACACCGCGACACACTTCCCCGACGTGAGCCGTTTAACTACCCTGGTCCGGAACAGGTGCGCGTTGCCGCTCCGTTAATGGCCCTCTTTGTTGACCCACCCTCTTTTGTGCCGTGGGTGGAACGCCTCTGCAGCGGTGCGCTTCAGGGAGCCGGGGTCACACGGGTGGAGGACGGCCAATTAGACCGCATAGCCCATTGGCGCCTCAACCTCGCGCTAAAGCGGGGATTCCCGAGACCCGAGAATGTTGTACAATACTGGGCTGAGAATCCCGAGCAGGTTCAGGATACCCCCGCGGAGTGGCGGATTCTCCGCTGGTACAGGAACCATGAGCCGTGGTTGGGACGGTGGCATCCAGACCGTGAAGGGGCCGGGGCTATGCGCCGTGCGCCGGTTTGGGGCGCGATTTACCGGGTGCCGCAGCAGGCGGCGACGGCCGCTGCGGGTGATGCCCGGACGGCCTACGGTGGTTGGGGTGTTTGGGCAGCGGCCGTGGTAGCCTATGCGGTGAGTGGCTTGCCACCGGAATGGGCGCCACAGGACACGACACAACGTCTCCTTGATGCGATGACCCGCATCGATCCCCAGTGGCCGGGGATCGCCAACCTGCACACGCTGTTGCAGACGATCTACCCGGAGAGTTCATGGGAGGCATGGCGTCAGTTTATTAACAGGGAATTTGCAGGATATCCAAGTGACCACAGTCTCCCCAACTTGCTGCTCATTCTGGGGGTGCTGCACTGGCATCCCACGTCCGACTCGAAGGACTTGGGGATCATCCTGCAAGCGGCGGGGTGGGACGTGCCTGGCAATCGGCTCGTAGCGGGGGCACTTAGGGGGCGTGGCTCGGCCCGACTCGACCTCAAACCGGACAGTTTGAATGGCCTCGTGCACGCCGTGGTCTCGGCGCACGGGCATCCGCCCCACGTCTAAGATATGGGTTTTCGATAAGGTGGTCCCAGGGACTTCTTACGGCGCATTCGGGGTTAGTACATGAAGAGATGGACATGGTTCCACTTCTTAGCAACTCGGCAATGGCGCCGATCAACCGGAAACGCGCCACGCTGACGATGTGTGAAAAGTCTGCGGTCAGTCACAGAATCCGAATACCCTTCATAACTTAACGCATCCGACCTGTGGACAACTTCCTTTTTACGGCGGGTATTATTTTGCAACGCTTAGGCAGTCTGTCGCTCGATCCGGCCTGGCGTAGAGTTGTGCCCTCGTGGGTGGCGCAGCATGGTCCGTAATATTTGCCGCTCGATTTGGCCTAGAACGCCCATGTCCCAGTATTACTTATGAGGCCAAGAGGTGTATCGAACCGGCTATTATTGGGCGTACGATGTCACTAACTTAGTACCGCCTCGGCGCTAGACTCTCATACTCTAGCCATGCCGTGGGCAATATTGTATGGGGCGGAAGTATCTCTTAAGAGTTGATACGCCTTGTTTGCTGGAACCAAAGGTTTGTTCAAAGGATGATTTGGACATGATTTCTTAGTTGCGTCGGAGTTCGACGCACGACTAGCCAAAGAGGGCTGCCCCTTTTGGGACAGCCCTTTGAGGCTTGCTAAGATTGTGACATCGCAATGGGGGCGGGTGGAGTGCCAGTGACTATCGCGTCAATGATGCTGGTTAGATGCGACTCAAAGCGGGTGGCTAGAGTGGCACTAAGAGACCCATTATTGACAGCATTAGTAATGGCGCTGGTGGCGTCTTGGGTGAGGGTGGCTTCCAACGCGGTGGCTGATGAGCCGTTTTGCGCGGCGAGAGTCGCCAGCGTGCTGCCGGATTGCAGGTCCGATTGCAGGGTACTGGTCGACAATCCCAGCGCTTTCGCGGCGTCCGCCAGCAAATTGAAGTGCACCGCCCCGCCAGGTCCTCCCACCGCCAGCGATCCGAGCCCCATTTTGACGAAGAATTGACCCGGACCCCCATTGGTTGCGATCGCAATAGGGGCGGGAAGGGTTCCCGTGACGGACCCGTCAATCATTGGGCTCAGACGTTGCTCCAGTTTCGTG
>JAJYTS010000133.1 GCA_021792935.1 Bacillota bacterium
CGAGGCCTGGCAAAAAGTGCTTGACGTCAATCTTACGGGCACCTTTTTGATGAGTCAGCGGGTGGGCGCGGTGATGCGGGATCAGGGTGGCGGGCGCATTATTAATATTGCTTCCATTGCGGGAATGGAGGGGTCCGATGCTGATGCGCTGGACGCGGCGGGATATAGCGCCAGCAAAGGCGCGGTCATTGCTTTAACCCGCGATTTGGCCCGGAAATGGGCACCTTACGGTATTCATGTTAATGCTATTGCCCCAGGATGGTTCCCCACCAAGATGTCGCAGCCATTGCTGCAAAAGCATGGGGACGTTTTGCTGCAATCCATACCCATGGGACGCTTTGGCACCATGGATGACATAAAGGGGGCAGCCTTGCTGCTAGGTTCGCGCGCGTCCAATTATATAACGGGTTCGGTAATCGTGGTGGATGGGGGTAGCATCGCGTAATTTCATAAGGAGGGGGGTAGGATCATGCCGCTAGAGCAACTGGGACGAAAGTTGTATCCACCTGGCGTTCCCGTGGAAATCGATATCCCCGCCTGGCGGGTTTTTGACTTATTGAAAAATAGTGTGGAAAAATATCCCGATAAGAATGCTCTCCTTTTTTATCAGTACCAGCGAACGTATTCCCAACTATGGGAAGACGTCAATCGATTCGCCCGGGCCTTGCAGGACCGGGGTTTAAATCCAGGAGACCGGGTTGCCCTGATGCTGCCAAATTGCCCCCAGTACGTGGTTGCCTATTACGGCGCCCTTTTAGTTGGCGGAGTGGTCACTCAGATTAACCCGCTTTTGGTGGCGACCGAGGTACAGGCGCTGTTAGAGGACTCGGGGAGCCGCGCCATTATCGCCTTGGATGGGGTGTTGCCGCGCGTGCAGGCCATTCGCTCCTTAACCGCCCTGGAAATTGTCGTTGGCGTCAATCTTGAGGGGAAGTCTGTCACCGTGGAGGGCGTTGAGGATTTTATGGCCTTGATGGCTTCCGTCACAGACCCTCGCCCCTTTGCCGTGGAGGTGCGCTCCGAGGACCCCGCGGTCTTGCAATATACGGGAGGGACCACCGGTCGGTCTAAAGGAGCGGTGCTGAGCCACCGCAATTTGGTGGCAAATGTGCTTCAGATGCATGCTTTTAATGAATTGTACCCGGGTGAGGAACGATCTCTGGCTGTGATTCCTCTTTTTCATGTGTATGGGATGACTGTCGTCATGAATCTCGGCGTTCATCTTGGCGGGACAATGGTGTTGTTGCCCCGGTTTAATCTATCCGAGGTGTTGGATGCCATTCAGACCCAGCAAGTGACGTTATGGCCCGGGGTTCCCACCATGTACGTGGCACTATTGCAGGTGCCGCGGTTAGATCCGGCTTCGGTGGCCAGCATTCGTCTCTGCAACAGCGGTAGCGCGCCTATGCCGATCGATGTCATGTATCAGTTTGAGGAAAAGACAGGGGCAACCATTCTGGAAGGGTATGGTCTTACCGAGGCTTCTCCCACCACTCATGCGCATGCTTCCTGGATGCCGCGAAAGCCCGGAACGGTAGGCATCGCGCTTCCATCAACCGAGTTTCGCATCGTCGATCTCGAGTCACACCAGGATTTAGGGCCGGGGGAGTTGGGAGAATTATGGGTGCGGGGTCCCCAAGTTATGAAAGAGTATTGGAATCGGCCAACGGAAACATCGGAAACCTTAGTGGATGGCGGGTGGCTGCGGACGGGTGATTTGGCCTCTTGCGACAGCGAAGGCTATCTTTCCATTGTTGACCGCTTAAAGGATTTAATTATTGCCAGCGGATATAATGTCTATCCGCGCGAGATTGAGGAGGTTTTGTATCAACATCCACAGGTCCTGGAAGCGGTGGTGGTGGGCGCGCCCGATCCGTATCGGGGAGAAACGGTGCGGGCGGTGGTGGTGCCTAAGCCCGGTTCCAATTTGGATGATAAGGAGCTCACGCGCTATTTGGCGGATCATCTCGCTGTGTATAAGCGGCCGACCATTATCGAATTCCGCTCAGAACTGCCGAAAACCGCGGTGGGAAAAATTCTCCGCCGGGTGGTCAGAGACGAATCCCCGACCTCGCTTGGCTGATCGGGTAGAGATATGGGGGAACTAATTCCGGTTCGGCCGGGGGAAGAGCTTGACGTTGCCGCGTTGGCTCCCTATTTGCGCCAAACGCTGGGAGAATGCCAAGCATCGTGGCAGGTTCAGCAATATGCAGCAGGTCATTCTAATTTGACCTATCTTCTGTCATGCGGGGACCGCTCGGTGGTATTGCGGCGGCCGCCGTTGGGGCCGGTTCCCCCGCGGGCGCATGACATGGTGCGTGAAGCCCGCGTTCTTATGGCTCTCAATCCCGAGTACGCTTATGCGCCAAAGGTTTACGGCTGGGATGAAAGCCGGGTGCTGGGAGTGCCGTTTTTTCTTATGGAGCAGCGCCGTGGGGTTTTGATTGACCGGGCTTGGCTGGAGAGCCAGGGGCATTCTCCCGCTGTCGCGCGCCAAGTGTCGGACATTATGGTGTCGCGGCTGGTGGAACTGCATCGGGTGGACTGGCGCCATAGCAATCTGGTCAATCTGGTGAGGCCGGAAGGTTTTTTGCGAAGACAAGTGGAGGGTTGGATTGGGCGCTATCAGCGAGCTAAAACAGAAGAAATAGCGGGTGTTGAGGGCCTTTGCCGCTGGCTTATGGACAGGGTGCCGGAACAGTCGGAAATCGGGGTTATTCATTATGATTTTAAACTGAACAATGTGCTCTTCCTCAATGACCTTTCCGATCTGGCCGGGGTATTTGATTGGGAAATGGCGACTGTGGGGGACCCGTTGGCGGATTTGGCGGTGGCTTTAAGTTATTGGACGGAGGGCGGCGATTCTTCCG
>JAJYTS010000044.1 GCA_021792935.1 Bacillota bacterium
TCAAACACCCCACTCCTGCAGGGGCTGCTCGGCGCAATTGTGAACCACCAACCCGTTGGCGGAAAAGGCGTGGGTAACGGGTTCCGTCAGGTCGTATACCGCCTCAACCCCGTCGTCGACAACCTCCACCACCTCCGCGAGCCAGTCCGTCTGACTCCAATCCAGAGCCGGAGATCCAGGCAGCGATTGACGCTTTTCAGGACTGAGAAAGCCAATGTGTTCCTGAAACCGGGCAATCCCGGGTCCCGAGATGGTCAGAGTGGAGGAATTGTCCTGTGGTAAAAGTGCCCAGGCATCGCGAATACGGCTAAACACCCCGAAGTTGAGCAAAAGTTGCTGCACATCCCCCAGCAATTGGCGCGGCAGTGTCAGCGCCAGAGTATTGTCGAAAACCTCCATACTTCCACAATGCTCATAAAGCGCTTGCAAAAAGCCCCGCTGCATATCCTCCGACCCCTGAAGCACCAACGCCGGCACGCGCTGGCCTTGGGCGCACACGTACTTAGTAGCCTGGGAGGCACCATCCTCGCGATGCTCGCCACCCCCGTGCCGCATTGGGACACCCGCGACTTCATCCTCGCCCAAGATCCGCGATCCTAAGGACCATCCTTCCACGAGACTTCCGGCACGGCCGAATCCACCCGCCTGCTGCCGCACCCGGATAAACTCTCCGATGCCCAGATCAGCGGCAGGCACCCACCCTCGCCGGTCACTATAAATTTGGTGATCGCGCGTAACTCGCACCCGATATCCTTCCCGGGTTCGGACTTGCACCACCGGCTTAATCCCGGTCATAAACACGGCGGAAGCGGGACGGCTGCTGCCAGCCTCAAAGCGTTCGTCCACGACCACCGCAATAGGGATGTTGGCATGATACAAATCATCCGCACGGCACAACCCGCCATTAGTGGCGATGAGGGTATCCCCAGTTACGCACGGGTTAGTGCTTATCAGGGGATTAAAGTACCAGCTGTTGGAATCTTTCTCATGGCGCTCATCAAACACAATGCCGGGCTCCGCCGCCTGCCATGCGCCTTCCACAATAGCCTGCCATAATTTTTTCGCCTTAACCGTTTCGTATTGTATGACAGACTTTCCCCGCTCCTGCCAATGTTCTAAGTTCCCATCCCAAAGTTCGTCATAATCAGGATCGGACGTGTCGGGAAATACTAAGTCCCAGTCGCCGTCCGCCTTCACCGCCTCCATGAAGCGGTCGGAAATCCGCACGCTAATGTTGGCGTTTTCCACCATTCCCGGCGTTTTTTTCACTTCGATAAACCGCCACACGTCAGGGTGCCAATCTTCAATTTGCAGCATTAGCGCGCCGCGCCTGCTGCCCCCCTGCTCCACCAATCCGGTGGCGCGCGAGAACAAGTCCATCCAGGAGACGGCGCCGGAAGAACGCCCGTTCACACCGCGAACAATGGCCCGGTGCGGCCGCAAAGAAGAAATATTGATGCCAACACCGCCGCCGCGGCTCATAATCTCAATCATTTGGCCCAAGGTTTCCACAATCCCGTGACGGCTATCCTTCGGGCACGGCAGTACATAGCAATTAAAATAAGTAAGTTTTTGACCGGTTCCCGCCCCCGCCCAAATGCGGCCGCCCGGGACAAAGCGTAGTCCGGCGATTTCACGCGCAAAGCTTTCCTCGACGTCTTGGCGGACTTTGGGCTGTTCCACCGCCGCCACCCCTTTGGCAATACGGCTGGCCACCTCATGAATGGTTGTCTCCAAGGGCCGATCACATTCGGTGTGGCGACGCTCGATAATCTCGCCTTTTTGCGGACCGGTGATGAGTTCAATCGACAAATAATCATTGTCCAAGAGCGCCTTTACCTCGCCCACATCTTTTTTAGGCCACTTGGGGTGGGGTTCTACCAGAGCAATGACCAGATCTCCCACTTTAAAGTCCCGTTGCGGATCCTTCATGGTGTAGCGGTCCAAAAATATTTTCCAGCTTAATTCCGTTTGAAATCCTGTCTTTAACTCCATCCCGGCACGTCTCCTTCTCAATTCTCAGGCCGCTGCGCTTGAATTAACCGCTCCAGCTCCTGACGAAACCCTTCAATGTCGGTAAACTGACGGTAAACCGAGGCAAAGCGCACGTAAGCCACCTCATCAAGTTCCTGCAGCCGCTCCATCACCTGCTCGCCAATAATTCGCGTCGGTACTTCCCCACTGGCCAGGTCCCGAACACTGCGTTCAACCTGGTCACACAACGCATCCAGTGATTCCAGGGAAACCGGCCGTTTTTCGCAGGCCGTCAAAAGCCCCCGTAAAATTTTGGACCGGTCAAACGCCTCGCGTCGTCCATCCTTTTTAACCACCCAAAGCGGAATTTCCTCAACACGCTCGTACGAGGTGAAGCGACGATGGCAAACTAAGCATTCGCGACGGCGGCGGATAGCCTGTCCATCATCGGTAGGCCGTGAATCCAGAACCTTGGTATCTTCTTCATGGCAAAATGGGCATCGCACGGCTTAAACCCCTCCATCTAGTACACCTCCCATTATAGTGTCTACCATTTATGGTAAACAAGAAATAGCGCCCACAAAAAAACCCGCCATTTAGCCGCGGGTTTTTGTATCATCACGACAGCTTAGCGCAATAGATTAACCATCCAAACGCCGGACCCCACCAAAATCACCAGACCAAACGCTAAGGTACCCGCTCCTAAAACACCCAAGCCCGTGAGAATCGCGCCCGCGACCAAACCCCACTTGGCAAAGCGCAGCCGGGGACGCTGCCGTTCGAGATTGCTCCATTTCTTTGGCAACATCTACATCACCCCATCTCTTGAGCCCATGATACACCATCTACCCCCGGTCATTGGGGACCGAGGCGCTGCACCACTAGCTTCCCCGTCATCGTGTCCTCAATGAGGGCATTAGACACAATGAGAGGCGTTGCTAGTCCAATTGCGCCAAACCGATAGGGATCACGCGCGGTTAACCGGCCGCTGTCGGCATTAAGCTCAAAAATCCGCCCGTCAATCCCCGCGACCAGCAAGTGCTGACCCATCATTACGGGATTGGCGATGACGCCGGTGGGCAAACGCCGTGACCAGTCGAGATGGCCGGTGCTCGCCGCGAAAGCCATCATCCGGTTTGACGCGGGACTGCCCTCATACACCACCCCGCCATGTACCATGGGGGTAGCCACCTCTGGTTGGTCCAGATTGGCGATATTCCCTTTCCCCAAAGAACGAGACCAGAGCGTCACGCCATTATAGCGGCCAAGAGCGAACAATCGCTCATGGGCTGCCGGTCCCTTTCCCCCATTGGCCAACTGCGTCACTCCCGCCACAAAAAGTCGCGACCCGTCGGAGGCGAGAGAACAATCCGACAACCCGCTAGCCACCTTCAAATGGGTGGACCAAACCACTCGACGAGTATCGAGATTGATATCCCACACGGTCGAACGGGTAGCGGGATAGGCGGAATAATAGGAATTGGTGGCGACATAAAGATTGCTTCCCACCAGGATGGGACTGGAAAAACTGTCAAAGCCCCTCAAAGTTTTTGACCAAAGCAACTTTCCTGTGCTTAGCGACACGGCGATTAAGCGCCCTGACCCGGTAACTTCCAGCACCTCACCGCCATAAATAAGCGGCGTGGCCATATCCTCGCCCACGGTCGGGTAATACCAAACTTGGGCGCCCGTCGCCGCGTCAAAGGCCATCACCCCATTGACGCCTGCCCCTCGTATCCATCCCCTGGCATTGCTGTAGCGGCGAAATGCCGAATTCCCGATTCCCACCACCACCAATCCGCCACTCACCAAAGGCGTGGTCATCACCATGTTGGGAACGGCCACGCCCCACTCAATGGCACCGGTGGTGAGATTGACGGCATACACCTGATTGTTGTTCGTGCCCACGTAGGCGGCCGAGCCCACAACCGAGGGAGCTTGCTCCAATCCCGATGAAGCCAGGGTTAAGGAATATCCATGGGAAATGGTGAACCCACCCGAGTAGACGCTATTATGATTCGCCGTTCCCCGCGACTCGGTCCAAGCCCGCGTCATGGGCTGCAGGTGGGCGGGAACCGGAAACGAGGACCATGGCTTTACGGCGCGCTTGACGGGATGCATGGTGAGAGAAAAACTGGGGCTCGCGGGAGAGGCGGGTCTACGCACCCTCGGACTCCAACTTTTAGGCCACCAAATCGATTGATAGAGAGACGGCGGCACGGCCATACCTACCCATAGCGGTACGCAGTAGGCGACCGTCAGCATCATAAATCCCGCCACCACGCCGACAACAATCCGCCACCGCCAGCGTTCTCGAATAAAGTGCCACAAGATGACAATCCCGGCGGCCACGGCAATATCCAGCCCAATCGACGCGGTGGTGAAATAATATAAAAACTTGGAGCGGGGCGCCGCTAACCACGTGCCATAGAAGCAGAGAAGCCAGAGAGCCAAAAATGCCCAGGCAAGCCGAAAGCGCGGGTGGCGATATGCCAGCCACATCCCGGCAACCAGACTAACCAATCCCGCCCAAACAACCACCGGATCGGGAAATGCCATAACCCGCACCGCTTGGCGGGCGTTAACGGACAATATCATCGCGGTAGGACGGGGAATCAAAAGCCAGGTCCAGGCATTGGACGTCCATGGGTGAAAAAACCGCAAAGACCACATGTCTTTCAACATAAGAAGCTGCAGCTTGAAAAAAGCGATAAAAGGATTGGCGGGAAGCCAGGCCTGATGATAACCGGAGGGCCATGCATAAAAATAACTGGCGTAATATATGGCAAAGGGAACCAGGGTGGTGATGGGAATCCAGCGCCGGTATGCCTGTCGCACTCTTGGATGAGAAACCGCCAGCCAAATCCAACACAGCAAAATGGCTTGGCCTCCAATCCACTCGGCGGCCAGACTTAATCCCAGAGAAAAACCCAAAGCGGTCCAGCGCCATCCGCCCACCCGCTCGCCCCGACGCAGCCGACCCGTTATCGCTAAGAGCACCCACATGGCCGCCAAGGCAAACGTAACGGCGGGCGCATCCGGCAACGCCACCCGCGACACCACCAAGGAAAGTCCGTCAACAGCGGCCAGTCCAGCGGCAATAAGCGAGGTGATGCGGCTTTGAAACAACTCCCAAGTAATTCCGGCCACAATAAGAGGCACTAGAGCCCCCCATAATACGCCGGAAAGCCGCCAAGCCCAGGGGTGTTGGCCGAACACAAATATGGCCAAAGCAATAAGCTCTTTGGCCAAGGGAGGGTGGGACAGCAAATTCGGATCGATGCCGGGAATCATATTCTTTACGGCGGCTAGCGGGTGGCGCCATAACAACACATCCGCCGCCGGGACGTAATAGTATTCGTCATAAATAAGTCCTGGGTAGCGTCCCACGCCCACCGCGCGCAATGCCAACCCCAAAAGAAAGATGGCGGCTAAGGTGAACCAATACCAACGGGGCCGGCGTCGAAGTGCCAGGGTAGGTTCTTGGTGCCAATACGGGTGTGCCATTGAGCCCCCTTGCCGGGAAGGTCGCGCCCTTTATACCGTGCGGTAATTAGTAAACACGAGTTCAATGCCAAAATCTTGACTCTTCAAAAACTGGATAACGGTTTGCAAGTCGTCGCGGTTCTTGCCGCTAACCCGGATGGCCTCTCCCTGGATTTGTCCTTCGACCTTAACGCCTGCGCCACGGATGGCCTTTTGAATTTTCTTGGCCACGTCTGTCGCGATTCCCGCTTTTATCGTGACCACCACGCGCTGTCGGTTCATCCCATGCGATTCGGGCGTACCAAACTCAAGAAACTTTAACGACACTTGGCGCTTGGCCATTTTCTCCGTTAAAACCGTTCTCAGCGACTGCGCTACCAGACCCTCGGGTGCGTCCAAAGTAATAATCCGGTGGGATTGGTCATAATCAACCGTGACTTCATGACCGCGAAAATCATATCGTGTTTGCACTTCACGCCGCACCTGGTCGATGGCGTTCAACACCTCCGACCAATCCGGCTCCGACACCACATCAAAAGAACTTTCCTTCGGCATGGCTAAGCGCCCACCCTCCGTTCGTACTCTATTTTAATGCAGCGGTCATGCACGACCGATAGCCCGCCCGCCTCCGCGATGGATTCCGCGACATCATTTTCAATGCCAAGTTGCAGCCAAAAAGTCTTAGCTCCAATGCGAACTGCGGATTCCGCCACCGGAGGAGTATCCTCAGCCTTGCGAAAGACATCAACAATGTCTACAGGCTCCGGTATATCCTCGAGACGCCGATAGACTTTCTCGCCCAATATCGTATCCGCATGCGGATGCACCGGAATGATGCGGTAGCCATGCCGCTGCATATATTCGGCCACCTCATGGCTGGGCCGATCAGAGTGCGGTGAGAGCCCCACAACGGCAATCGTGTGACTGTTATTTAAAATGCCCGTGATATCCGCTTCCATCATATCTACTCACCCTTTCTGGGCATGCCACCCCGCCCCCCGAAGAGCCGACATCCCCGCCTGGCGGCCACTCTAACCTTGTTTCAGACCTAGCCTCACGCAAAACCATACAGCAACCGCTTCGCTTAGAGACTGGATGCACCCATTTGGCCACGCCTCCCCATCCCCCGGGGCTTGCGTGTCGACAACCAGCCTCATGGTACCATAGGCATCTACATGGGAAAAGACGGATCTCCAAGAGCGCCCGAGGCATTATCCGTACACCACCCAGGCTCCCGCAAAGTAAACCAATCGGGTATTTCCAGGTCCGTAGGGCTCGCCCACAGGCGATGAGCCCTCGTGGGACTACTTTTTAAGGGAGGTGTTCGTGATGCGGGAACTTCGGCAAAAAGCGGCGCGGCCTGGCCCACGCACGGCCATGAAGATTGCTTCGCTTGAATGAGGGCCAAGAGTAGGAGGTGACAAGGGATGTCCTTTGCGCCAACTCCCACCTCAATGATTAAACTCTCGGCAAAAAGTTTGGCCGCATAACCGCCTCTCTCTAGTTTTTTTAGTCGCCCAGGTTCACAATAACGCTAGGGAAAGGACGGTGGTCTTCATGGGCAAGAAGGATCCCATTCCCTTTCAACCGCGTAAGCGGCAACGTGGCGCCAAAACAAAGTCAAAGTCAGCACGACGGCCTCCTGCCCCCCAAGGTGGGGAAACGGACGAGGTGCGCGAGTATTGGCGCCACTTCTTTCAACATCCCTTTTCCGCCCCGGCTCGATATCGTTGGACTGAACGGATGTTGTGGGGAAACGCCTTGTTGGCGGCCCTCCTAACAACCATCGGCACCGCACTCGAGTCAGGTTTTCATTTTCTCTTGTTGATTTCCACATTCATCAACGTATTCTTCCTGTTTTTTCTCGTCTACTACCTCTTCCCCTGGGTCGTTGACTGGATTCTGCACCAGCTAAAAGTACGGGGAGCCTATGTGGATGCCGTTAAGCTGGAAGTCATTGTGCTTTCCGGCTGGCTCACCATCGCCAGTCTTTTTCGCCTCATCCCGGAGTATTCCCCTTGGCCTGCCGTGGCGGCATTAGCAGCCTTTGCCGTGCTCACGCTGTTCGCCCTACAGCGCCGAATTCGAGCGCCTTGGATGAAGACAATTCCCGCCTGGGCAGGGGGCGTTTTTTCCGTTGCCATCATCACGGTTATCCTCCTTCAAAAGTTTTAAGACCGGGAACTTATGACCAATGCGGGCGCCAGGCGTTCCACGGGAAGACGCAAAGGCACCTTTTCGCTCCCGGTGTTGGGATTTATGGCATCAACATTTTGATGCCAGCCATTTAATGCGTTGGGACCCTCACTGACGACAATGCGGCCTGAGGCCAGGGCCACCACCTGAGTGTTCGTACGAAGTCCCGATAATCAATGCCACCCTTTTCCGGGAAAACTTTGTTAATGAAAGACGCCAGCTCAATTTCTTACGCAAAGGTTTGGAAAGCTCACACTTGCTTGGGAACTGCCCCCAGAGCGATGCCGGCGCACCGCAAGCGCACATAAGGCGCGCCCTTCCCCCCAGCTACTGCCGCCCACCTGAGCCACCTTGCCATCCAAACGGACACCGTCGACTCATCATACTATCCGTATACACTTTTTTGTTCTCAAGCCACCGCATTCGACCCTCAATACCAAGCCCCCAAAAAGCAGACCGGGCGAATCGTCCTTAAATGACACGCCTAATAGCTGCTCACCGTTCTGTGTCGATGCTCACATCAAGAACAACACGTCTATGATACAGTAACCTCACCCGTTCGAGTCGCATTACGGGATTTACCCCACCAGGAGGTTTACCATGCCAAAATTGCTTGTCATTATCGGCAGCACCCGGCCTGAGCGGATTGGGTTGCCCATAGGACGATGGTTTGCCGATTTTGCCCAAACCCACGGAACTTTTGAGGTGGAGGTGGCAGATCTTAAGGAAATTAATTTGCCTTTGCTAGATGAACCCCAACACCCCCGGCTAGGCCAGTATCAACATGAACATACCATTCAGTGGAGCGGCCATGTGAATAGAGCGGATGCCATAGCAATGGTAATCCCCGAATACAACTACTCCATGACCGCCCCCGTGAAAAACGCCTTAGACTATCTGTACCACGAATGGTGTTACAAACCTCTGGCACTCGTCAGTTATGGAGGAGCATCCGGAGGACTTCGGGCGGCGCAAATGGTGAAGCAAGTGGCTACCACCCTAAAGATGATGCCTTTACCCGAAGGGGTCTCGATCCCGTTTGCTGTTCAGCATCTGAAAGCCGGGACCTTCGAGGCGACTGACACCGTTCGTCAAGCGGCCCAGGCCATGTTGGACGAGCTAGGGCGATGGGAAAAGGCACTCCGTCAGTTAAGAGAATCGCAACGGCAAACGTCCACAAAGTAATCAATCCCTTTGATCGCCCATCTCAAGGCGGGCGAATGCCGTCCTCGCCCGCATCATTTAAAAATAGCACCACGACCGTAAAATTAACAAAGAGCCAGGTTAGGATGATAAGGGTGGGCGACGACACAGATGGGCAAATCCGTTGAAATTACGGATGTGACCTTGCGCGATAGCCTTCAGGACCAACCTCTGGACACAAAGAAAAAATGCAATGGCCGACCTATCAGTGCAATCCGGGGATGGCTATGAAACAACACTAGACCGCGCATAGGGCGCGCCATGGGGACGAATTGATGCTTACCATGTCACGACCTATTCATGATTGGCGCCATGAACCCGCACCATCAGGAAATCGACAGGTGCGATGACGGAAGGCCCATCAAAACGGCTCACCATACGAAGTCAAGTTGAGGAAGGCCATGCGCGGCACTTCCGCCAAGTCGCGATCCGGAATTCTGTCCGCGCACCGCACTATTGTTATTATTGTGAAACCTGTCGAACCGGTGGGGAAACCACCGGAGGAGCGTCCACCCGGGGAGCCGGAAGACGGCGCCGTGCGGCACGGCCGATAAGCCAAGGACTAAACGGTGTTTTGCCAATAAGAATCATGGCCAGCACCGAGGCCACCACCAGCACCGCGACGGTGAGGGCATCTAACAGGAATGAGGCGTGATAAAACCCGTGTCTTGCCAATAGATTAGTCCAAAACTGAAGCAGCATGGGATGCACCAAATATACCCCAAAGCTTAAATCGGCCACGGTTTTCACCATTTGCCAACGACCTGGCCGCAAAATGCGCGCCGCCTCATATCGGATTCCTACGGCCGCCAACAACACCACAATCATCATGGCCCAAGGCACCATGGCGGGCTGTATGACAGAATCCGCAAGCAACATATTATGCCCCAGATAGGTCTCCAGGAAAAACTGCAGCCACATAATACCCGCCGTCGCGCCGGTCAGCCACACCACCGTGCTTAAATGAGCCGCCAGCCAAGCTCGCACCCGGGGCCAATGAACGGCCGCGACACCGCCTAAAATGAAGTAGCCGGAATAAGTCCACACCTCGTCGCCGATGTAATGGTTGATAAAGCCTAAGGGATAAATGCCCTGGAAGTATTGGTCATACGTCATCAAGGCTACTTGAAACACAAACGCGGCGATGACTAAAAACCAGGGACGTTTCTTCGCGACTTTCATCAGCATCAAGAAAAACGGCAAAATAAGATAAAACTGCATCGTTATCAAAAGGTAATACAAATGAAACCAGGCGCCCCCCGTCAACAAGTCATGGCCGTAGCGGGACAAAAAGGGCAGCCATCCGGTAAACTGTTTAAACAACAAAATGTAAGCGGCGCTCCAAATGAGATAAGGGAACAAAACCAGTTTATATCGCTTGGCCCACACCTGCCGCCATCGGTTGTTCTTGCCAAATAACGAATAGGTCAGCACGAATCCGGTCAACACCATAAACGATTCACGAGTGAAATGCATGAGAGCCAAAAGTGCCCCCGAAGACACCCAATGGCCACCATTCGCCATATACCAAGTGGAATGGACCACCACCACCGACACAATGGTCACGGCCCGCACAAAGTCGGCCGCCTCCACATAGCCCTTTTTTTGACCTATCTCGGCCATTGACTCACCTCGCCCACTTGCCGACGAAGATCCTGGCGCGCGATTTTCCCGGTGCTGCCCTTCGGCAAATTTTTCACCACAAAGTATTCGGCGGGGCGCTTAAAACGCGCCAAACCTTTTTCAGCCCACTCATCGATTCCCTCTATCTCCAGCGCCTCCTCATCCCGCGCCACCAGGAAGGCCACCGGCTCTTCTCCTAAAACGGGATGGGGTCGGCCTACCACGGCGCAGTCGGCCACGCTGGAATGCGTCAAAAGCCATTCCTCCACCTCACGCGGGAATACCTTTTCACCACCGCGGTTAATAATATCGCGGCTGCGTCCTTCCAAGAAAAGAAACCCGTCTTCATCGAGATATCCCAAATCGCCGGTGGAGTACCATCCTTGCTTCATCACTTTGCGGACCCATCCGTTAGGTCCCCAGGCTGGGTCCAACACGCCTGGACCTCGGATTTCCACCGTCCCATGCTGATTGGGACCCAGCGCCGAACCGTCGCCATCCACGACGCGCAATTGAATGCCGCGCGCCAGCCCAGCCGAACCAGGGCGCGCACCTTGGCCAGGCAAAGGATTCGCGGTAATTTGGCTTCCCGCTTCGGTCATCCCATAAGTCTCCACGACTCCAATGCCAAAACGCGCCTCAATACGCTCGCGGGTAGCCGCCGGAAGAGGAGCGGACGCGGACCGAATAAAGCGAATGCGTTCCGGATGGACCGGCGCTTCAGGACGCTGGCTCAAGACCATCAAAATAGAGGGGACGGCGTTAATCCAGGTAATCCCTAAATCATCGACCATTCCCCAAAAATCGGAGGCATGAAATCCATTGGGGAGCACGATGGTGCTTCCTGCCCTTAGACTTCCTAAAACGGCTACCACCAGCGCATTAATATGAAACAAGGGCAACGGCGACAGCCCGCGGTCTTCCGCTCGTAATTGGTGGGCCTCCACCACCTGACCAGCGGTGTGCCACAGGGCATCAAGCGAAAGGCCCACAGGTTTGGGATCACCGGTGGAACCCGACGTCAACAGCACCACGCCTCCCCCAGGCTCGGACGTTTTGGCGGCAAGTGGACCTGTCACAAGAGCGGTGGGCGGGTGCTGGCCGTCAAACAAGTCCGTGCACCCGCTTTTTTCTAAGGTGCGGCGCACGTCGTTGGCCGGAGCCGCCGGATTGACGGGAACCACCACCACGTTGACGGCCAAAAGTGCCAGAAACCACAGCACAAATTCACTCACGTCGCCGATGGATACCGCCACGCGATGCCCCGGACCCAGGCCCCACTTGGACAAAGCCCGCGAGCGGGAATAAACCGCCTCATACAACTGCTTATAGGTCCAACGTCCCTGCGATTCCGTCAACAGATACTCGTGATCTGATTGCCGTTCCTCCAAAAGTTCGCTCAGACTCCAGCCGGTTTGTGCCATAAGTCCTCCCCAACCTATCAATTTTGACAGGATGTCCATTAAGTGTTTGTCGTAGAGTCTGCCGTTCGTTCACGCAACAATCGCAAAAACTCTTATCAGGCCGCAATACGATGGCAGCCGTTGTCGGTGTTATCATATCAATCGCGGCTAAACCAAGCCTGAATCAAACCTTAAAGTTTCCTGAAGTTCATCTCTCCCGCAACCCGATGGCGGCTAGACCGGCTCAATGCCACGGTTTCAGGCCGTCCGTGCATAATCCCGCATGTTAAGGAAAACACTACCCCAATAGTCATGCCGGGGCTCATCATTTGCGGTTCCGCCATGGCAGCGATCGGTGCCAAGCTGGTTGCGGCGGAAAGAAATTCCTCACACCGCCAACTATAATTTGGGCGACAAGACCCCGTCAGCGATATAATAGCCCTGCATCACACAAAATCGGAATGTGGAGGAGACCGCAACTCCTTATCTCCTTCAATCCCATTTTTGGATAATCATTCTCATAGCGCGCCGCCCGTTATTGAGCGAGAGCCAAAAGCGACACCATCAAACGGTTTTCGGCAAAGCAAGCGCTAGTCTAATTGAGAAATAAGGAGCGAACTCTTCATGGTCACATTTTACACGGGCCATTTGGCCGTCAAGTACTCCCCCCGCTTTCACGCGCTTAGCGAGGAAAAAAGAAAGGAGGCTGTCGCGGAGGCTGTCGCTGTCTTTGACTCCTACCAGGACCGGGTGATTCTGCGGGGCGCGTACGTCACACAAGCCTTCCAGGCGCATACCGATCTTCTTTTTTGGATGTACTCGGAGCGGTTCGAGGATCTGCAGGACTTACAACTGGCCCTGCGCCGCACCGCCTGGGGCAAGAGTGTGGACACACCCTACGCCTTTGCCGGCCTGACCAAGGAATTTGAATTTTCCGCCCATCCTACTTCCTTTGACCAGGGCATTCCGCCGCGGGAGTATCTGTGCTTCTATCCCTTCATTCGCACCCCCGAATACTACTTGCTCACTCCTGGAGAGAGAAAAGCCCTCCTGGAAGAGCATGGCATCATCGGCCACAAGTACGTGCCGGGAATTTTAACGAACGGGGTCTACGGCTTCGGACTCGGCGACTTCGAATGGCTCCTGTCGTTCGAGACGGACGATCTTAAGCTGCTGGTGGATTGCGTGCGCGATCTTCGCAGCGCCAAGGCCCGCCTGTACACCAAGTACGAATGGCCCTTCATTGTCGGACGGCGGTTCAAGCTAGCGCAGGCGCTGGAGCAATATAACTAATCGCATTGGAATCCACGCCCATCGTTTGTTAATGGGTGGGAACTCGATTCAGGCGTGCGCGCAGGTCCGATAGCATGAGAAAGGGCTGTCTGCCGGCGCATAACCATGAAATCAGCTTGGCTCGCTACCGCGAGCGAGGACTAGAAGAGTCACAGCGTCAACGTTGCTTGCCCGTTTGTCGGTCGTATTTTGGCCGATGAGCACTTTAGCGTTGACGCACCGGCTCTCCTCATTGCAACCAGTCACGATCGCTATGGGCCTTAGTGCGGTGCCAACCGATAGACACGAGGCTTGGCCAGACACGCCTTTTGCGTCGGACGCCGAGGACGTTAACTCGAAAGAAAACGATGAAGCGCCTCCTGATCGGTCGGATGCATATCCGCTTGCGGCAGTTCCGCCAGGGGCCACCAGCGCAATTCCATCAACTCATGGGGATCGGCCGCTCCCTGGCGGTCCCCATCGGATTGCAGGCGGCAGCGGTAATAATAGCGCAAGGAGTGAAAGGGATGCCCAAACATGGCAATAAACCCTTCCGCGACATACACCAAGTCTCCACAGATAATCGTCAGCGAGGTTTCCTCAAAGAACTCCCGGACCATCCCATCCGCCATCAACTCAAAAGGATTAACCCCGCCCCCGGGGAAGTCCCATAGTCCGGTAAAGCGGGAGCGACTCAAAAGAATTTGGTTGTTATCCCGTAAAATCCCATAAGCGGCCGGTCGAAAACGGACATCTTTAGAAGGATAGGACGCAACCCGCCCTTTTAAATCCGCGCAGACTATCTCGTGATCGTTCCCAGACAGGCGCGTCGCCTCTCCCTCCCATCCTTCAACCGTGTCTCCCCGGGCGAACATTTTCCCTCACGCCCGGGCAGACTGCTCTTGACCGCGCAAGTATGCGTGATATAAGTAGCGGGCCAAATGTTCCACCTGACCATCTAAATGACACCGCTTCATTCCTAGTGTCATCTGCAGCTGGCAGCCCGGGTTCACCACCAGCATGCGCGCCGGGTTTTCGTCCTCAACCTCGGTCATTTTGCTATCCAAAATGCGCATGGACCAGTCAGGGTGTTGAATATTGTATATGCCGGCCGAACCGCAACACTGGTCTTGCCCCGTTAGAGGAACAAAGGTGTCCCCTTCCACATTCCCCAACAATTGGGCAGGCACCTCGCCGCCGCCTTCCACATTGACGAGATGGCACGAATTCTGTAAGGCAATGCGTTCTCCGGTACCCACAAACCGGGGAGGCTTCTCCATATCCTTTAGCAGTCCGGTCCAGTCGCGCACCCGCTGGCTGAATCGGCGCGCGCGTTCCGCCCACTCCGGATCATCGGCCAATACCTCGTCATACTCGCTCAACATCGCGCCACATCCTCCCGCGGTATTGACCACCGGCGTCTCCCCCGACTGCTCGAAGGCGGCAATATTGGCGCGCGCTAACGCGCGAGCCTCGTCACTGCGGCCGGCATGCCAGGCCAATGCCCCACAGCAGGTCTGGGATGGAGGCGAAACAACCTGATATCCCACCGCCGATAAAAGCTCGACGGCCGATTGATTGGCATCCTGAAAGAGTGCCTCTTGCACACACCCCTGGAAAAATGCGGCCTCGCCCAGATATTCGGTGGGTGCCGGAGCCGGCACCACAGTCTCGGGCACATAGTCCAACATAGGGACCAATTGCTTCAATCGGCCGGGAAGCGGCAGGTGCGCGGCGCGGCGCCCCCAGCGGGCCATCCGCGCCATGCGCGCGGGATTGGTGGTCATCCGCAGCAAAGTGCGCGGTAAAAGAGTAATGCGGCGATGCTTGGGACGCGTCTTATCCAGCACCTCCTTTCCGGCTTGGGCGATGAGATGAAATTCCACGCCCGAAGGACAGGCGGTTTCGCAAGCGCGGCACCCGAGGCAATAGCTGAGACTTGCCTCCAAGCCGTCCCCCGCTTCAATCTCGTCCAAAAGCATGCCTTCCACCATGGCAATCCGCCCGCGGGGCGAATCCAACTCATTGCCGGTTAGGCGGTAAGTGGGGCAGACCGGCAAGCAAAACCCACATTTATTGCAGTGATTAATCTCCGCCATGGCTTTTTCAAATTGCTCGTCCACACTCACCTACCAAACTAGCGCATGCGCCGGTATAGGCCGTTGAAAGCGCTGAATAAATGCGGTTAACTCCTCGGTTAAGGGAACGTGTTCAAAGTGGGTATCGCCATTCTCGTCCGGTTCGCTCTCGGTAAGACTGTAGCCGTCGGCTAAATCGTCCAAACGGTCGATAAAGAGCACACCGTCCAAATGGTCTATCTCATGTTGCAAAATTCGGGCATCAAATCCTTCATGCTTACGCCGGAACTGTTCGCCCTGGGCGGTAAGCCCCGTCCACTCAATCATTTCCGCTCGACGCGTGGGGCAATATACGCCTGGCACGGAAAGACATCCGTCATAATCTTTAATCTCGCCCCGCGCTCGCAAAATCTTGGGATTGAAGATAACCTCGGGCTCTTCCATTCCTTCCCCTTTCCAGATAAAGGCCCGAAGTCCCGACCCAATTTGCGGGGCCGCAATCCCATAGGCGGCGACAATCTCCCAGGTATCGAAGAAATCCACTGTCAATTGCTGCTGGGCTGATCCTACCTGTTTCACTTTCCGAGTCCGCTGCCGCAAAAAGTCGTCACGATGGGGCAACATCCATATGCGCTGCTTCAAAATGACCCTCCACTGCTGTAGTCGTCAAGCCACTGACCGAGGGGTAAAATCCCCAACCGGCGAAAGCGGCCCTCCATATATTCAACCGGAGTATGCTCCACACCGTTAAACCCGGGCTTAGTATAAACATCCCAGGCGTCCGGGAAGACCTCGTGCAGAAGTCGGCGAATCCGCCGACCCGCCGAGTCCGCGTCTGTTACCAGCACCACCTGCCGGTGTCTGGCCATCAAACGCAAACGCGCCAATCGGTCTTGTCCCGGCGTTCCATAAGTCAGAGCGATGGGAATGCTCTCGGGAAGAAAACGTCTTAAACGCTTAGCATCATTTTTGCCCTCAACGATGACAAAAAATCTGTCCACGCCGATCCCTCCTCCAGTATATCAACGGTTTCGGGATCACCTCCTCGGCGTTTTCTGCCTTCATGCTATCATGCCCGGGTTCGATTGAGAAGAAATAAAGGCATTGTCGCGCTAACCCAACAAACTGGCCGCCCGCTGGCGCAAAAGATGCTCCGCCTCATTCCCCCACTGCTCGAGCAAACTCGCAAGGGATTGTTCGCTAGATTTTACCAAGCCCACCGCCTGTCCGGCATAGATGTAATCCACCTCATAATTGCCGCGAGACTGGCGAAATGCCATTTTGCCGTCATCCGAATCCCGCAACTCCACCACCCGCGCGTGCCATTCATCGGTAAAGCGGTTTTTTAAGGCGCGTCCCGGGTACGGGTCGGGCCAGTCCAGATTTTGCGCATAATCAAACACGTGGGTTAGTACGGTCTCGGTCTCCCGCGCCGCGACAATTCGGTCCCGCTGCGCTGTCACCAGACGGGACTCGGGGGTGGCCAAAAACCCGGTACCAATCCAGACTCCAGCCGCTCCCGCTGCTAACACTGCGGCAATTCCCCGTGGCGAGGCAATTCCGCCGGCCGCGACCACCGGACAGGCCACTTCATCCAAAACAATCTGCAAAAGCGGCAATGTGGATACCGAGCCGGTATGCCCACCCGCTTCCGACCCCTGGGCCACCACCAGGTCAACGCCCGCCGCCTGCGCCTGCCTTGCTTCCGCGCGGCTGTGCACCTGCGTGGCTACCGCGATATTGGCGGCATGGCAAGCACTCACGTAAGGAGTGGGATCGCCGAATGACAGCGACACCAAATCGGGCTTCGCGGCGATAACCGCTTCCAATAGCTCTGGACGCTTTTTCACGGCCCAAACCATAAGCCCAAGCCCAAATTTGCCTCCTTGACGGGCTTTGTCCGATTCGTCCTGAATAAAATCCAGAGCAGTGCCGCTCCCAATTCCAATCATTCCAAGACCTCCCGCGCGCGAAACGCATGCGGCAAAGCGGCCGTCGGTAGGTCCCGCCATAGGGGCGCTAATAATGGGGAAGCGCAATTCCCACTGATCGGTTAACACGGTGTGCAACATCAAGTTTTCACCTCACTAAAATTATCTCGGGATTAAGACTCCAGATCGGAA
>JAJYTS010000134.1 GCA_021792935.1 Bacillota bacterium
GATCATCTGCCAGCACCAATAAATCTGAGGCGGCTTTGCTGGCCGAGTACGGGCTGTTGGGGTGAAGGGGTGAGCTCTCATCAAACTGGCCGCTGGCCCCTAGACTTCCATACACCTCGTCGGTGGAGATATGGACAAACCGTTCAATATTGTGCTTACGGGCCGCTTCCAGCAACACCTGCGTTCCCAGCACATTAGTGGTCACAAACGGAAGACCGCTTTCTATGCTGCGATCCACATGCGATTCCGCCGCCAGATGCATCACCGCGTCAAAGCGGGTTTGCCCCAGCAACTGGTTCACCGCTTTTTCATCGGTCACCGAGGCCTGATGCCATCGATATCGAGAGTTTTGCCCCACGTCAGTAAGATTGGCGGGATTGCCGGCATAGGTAAGCACATCCAAATTGGTTACCGTGACGTCCGGTTCCCGCAATAGCCGACGCACCAAATGGGAACCGATGAAGCCCAGCCCCCCGGTCACAAGAATGTTCAAGCCACTACCTCCATGGTGCGCTAGCGATTTTGGGTGGTCCAGTCAAAACCGATGCTGGGGTCATCCCAGGCGATGCGATGCTCATCCGGCTGGTCGCGCACATACGATTCGGTGGTAAAGTAAACAATCATTAAAGGTTTAGGGCCCAACACCCGATATCCGTGGGCGACGCCTACCGGAATCACGATGAGTATGGGATGATCCTCACCGGCATAGAGCACCTGGGTTATTCCCTTGGTGGACGAATCAGGACGCAAATCATGAAGCACCACTTGCGCGGAGCCTACCGGGAAAAACCACAAATCATCCTGGCGCTGATGGTAGTGAAACGCTTTAATGACGCCGGGATAAGTCATGGAAAGAGAAGCTTGTCCAAAACCCCGCAACAAATGGTCGTCATCTCGTAAAATCTCTTCAAAATATCCTCGGTCATCAGGGTGGCGGACCAACTCTTTAACGGTTACGCCCTCAATTTGTCCCAGCCGACTCACTCCGGATCCTCCTCCACTACTTTTTACACCTCGACCCGGCTTTGGTCGCCCAAAACCAGCCGCAGTGCCCGAGGCCGCTTGCGCGCTCCCCGCACCGTCACGCCCCGACCTATCAACGTTTGATCGATGCGAACATCAATATCCTCAATGACGCTGTCAGCCAAAATTACGCTGTTTTCAATCTCCGTCCCGCTAATTTGAACTTTTGGCCCTACCGCCGTATAAGGTCCGATATAACTATCCACAATAACAGCGCCCGAAGCAATGCTTACAGGGCCCCGCACTACGGACCGCGTTATCTGGGCGCCGGCTTCAATGACAACCCGCCCGGCAATCTCGCTGTCGGCATCCACCAATCCCTGCACCTGGCCATTCAGATCCTCTAAAATGAGGCGATTGGCATCCAACACATCCTCGGGTCGGCCGGTATCTTTCCACCACCCCTGAACCCGCGCCGAGTCGACCGGAAGTCCCCAATCAATCAGCTGCTGGATGGCGTCCGTGATTTCATACTCCCCCCGCCAGGACGGTTTCAGTCCGTCAACCGCTTCATGAATGGCAGAAGAAAAACAATACACCCCCACCAGGGCTAAATTGGAGGGGGGCGTCTTCGGCTTCTCAACCAGTTTAACCACCCGCTCGTTCTCCACTACCGCCACCCCGAATTGGGTAGGATCCGGCACCTGGGTTAAAAGGATTGAGGCCGCGTAGCGCCCTCCCGCAAAACGGTCAACCAAGTCTTTAACGCCACCCCGCAGGAGATTGTCGCCAAGAAACATTAAAAATGGCGCATCCCGCAAAAAATCTCGGGCCACTTTTACGGCATGAGCTAATCCCAATGGTCGGGGCTGGCTGATAAACGTCACCTGCGCCCCAAATTGGCTGCCGTCTCCAACCGCTTCGCGAACTTCATCGCCGGTATCGCCAATAATCATTCCAATATCCGTAATGCCCGCCTCAACCAATGCGTCAATGGCGTAAAATAAAATGGGACGGTTGGCCACCGGGATTAATTGCTTCGCGCCCGTATAAGTGAGAGGACGCAAGCGACTCCCTGTTCCACCGGCCAATATGAGCCCTTTCATAATAAAACTCGCCTCCACTAATGAGTCCATTCGCTGGTTTGACGATGACACCTCTGAGACATATAATAACCTATGGTCGTCGGGGAGTAGCGCAGCTTGGTAGCGCGCCTGCTTCGGGAGCAGGAGGTCGCAGGTTCAAATCCTGTCTCTCCGACCATTTACGTAAGTCATTCAGGAACACTCCACCCTCGCTCATCAAGATTTTGACTTTTTTTGACACACAAGCCAAGCATAAAGAAATTCCCATGGTGTGGCGGCAACCGCACCTAGAGAATTCGAAAATCACCTAGATGCCCTTTGTTTCGAGCAGTCCGTCCAGTAAGCGGGCTATTCTTTTATCGTGCTCCTTGCCGTAGTGCAGATACAAATCCGCGGTGATTTGGGCGCACACGAGCGCGCTGGAATTTCCATTCATCCGTCGCTATTGCGCAGCCTGGGGAGGGGTACCCAAATCCAGACATCCGTGCTAATTACTCAATTGCTTTACGGCGTTATTCACCAAGTGGGCGAGCAGAAAGTCGGTGGTCTCCCGTTCTGGGTTTGGTTTTTCCTAGAAGCCAACGCTCCCGCACGTCGCGTTAGCACGCTGAGAGCGGTTCTGGCCTGACCTCCGCGGATCCGGGCATTCTTCCCGATCCACCTCAAACCGGTCCTGCGAGGGTGAACTGAAGAGCGATTGGGCTATCAGCATGGGTGCTAACGCTCTCATGGGAATC
>JAJYTS010000045.1 GCA_021792935.1 Bacillota bacterium
GCAATAGCGGACATTGTTGGCGACAAACCGCAATCGCCGATGCCGCTGGTCATCGGACCAGCCAATCCACTGGTCTCGCGCCTTGACTTGCCGGGCCGCGCTGGCCCATCCGATTAATGCGACCCAGTGCCCATCCACTGTCGCCACATAGCAGAGCACCTCGCCGACCATCTCGGGACGCCCCAAATAATGATGGCGCGACATCAACTCGACCCATTGGGGCATCTCATCGGGAGTGACGAGGCGTACCACCACCCGTCGGACACGCTCTTTCATGGTTTCACCGGGCGCGAGCGCGCCCGGACTTAGGTCTTGCACGGCTTGTTCCATATCATTGAGGTAACATATTTTTCGGAAGAAAGTCAGTCATCAGCAAGCACTGGCGAAACGCCTTAATTATCGCTGACTATGACGTGGTCCTGGCTGGATTTGTGGGTCAGGAGGGATTGGCGACTATGCCGTAGAAATAGGTGGGGAGGCGTTTTTGGGGGTCGATGGATACGATTGGTCAGCCGTCGTGTGACGGCTGTATTATATTGGACGGTCATCCAAAATAACCATCGGAGCTAGGTGGAACGTCCGAGGCCCGGGATCAGAAATGTGCCCCTATACAGATTGGTTTCTCCGTCTGTTGCTTTCAAGGCTGCAAGAAAGGTTATAAAGGAGAGAGGCTCGTTATCATGAAAATACCAATCTGGCTGGCGGTTGGTGTGGTCGTATTGGCACTACTAGTAATAGGGCTTGTGCTTGTGATTTTACTAATGTACTTAACGCGGAAAGACCCACCAGACTATTTTGGTTGGGTTCTATTGCATCTCGGAGTAGGCATTGTGGGGCTGGTCATCGTTCTTGTATTGGCTGTATTTCATGACTTGACTGCGGCTGCTACCGCAATTATTTCGAGCGTCGTCTCCTTCAGCATTGGCGCGTCCGCCACGAAGCGGTCGGCGGCGAGTCCTACCAATCAGGTCAAAGACCGAGAACAATAGGTCGATACAGCAGGTAGGCGGGCACCATCCACACAGTTGTCGCGGCTCTGGGGAGACGATAGGCGAGTCTCGAATATCTTATCTCGCCATCGCCAACCTTTGACGGATGGTGAGATTGGTATCATATAGCCTAAATAAATAATGCAGGCCGCGCTTCAGGCGGCCAACACCGAGGCGACTTGCGACCATCCGCTCTACCACGGTCATCGGCCCCCGAGGTCGCGAAGTACCCCCGTCGAACGCGGTCTGACGTTCCAGTTTCTAAAATCCCGTCGGTCGTGGTGGGGATAACGTGCCTTGGCTAAGAAGACTTGATCAGACAAACGCACAAAGGAGTGGCGGAGATTGAAAAAACTATGGGAGCAGTTGACGGGTGTCAAGCCGCCGTATGGCCAAGCGGCATTTTTTGAACTGGTTGCTGGGCTTATTTTTATGGTGGCGCTTTGGTGGCCACGCCTGTCCGTAGTAAATCTGTTGAGGGGACTGCTGATCGGAGCCATTTGGGCCGTCTACGGGTTTGTCAGCTATTTAAAGGTCCTCAGCGACTCGCCCCGACGTTAACGGGAGAAATGATCGGCGGTAGACGCATCGCGTTGATTGCCCAATGAGTAGGGCCGTATGCGTCAAACTGCCCACACCTTCTTCCGGCCCTTATTGACGCCCATAATGCCCCTAGACATCCACGAAAGGGGTCTTCAGCATGAGTGAGAAAGAACGGGAAGAAGTACGCCGGCTATGGGCGGGGTTGGTGGCCGAGTTCCGGGCCAGGGGTCTCGGGCAGGCCCCATGGTGTCGCCATTTTCGCTGACCTGATGACGAATGGCACTAACGCCAACCATTGGACCTTCCATGATTCGGGGAAGAGGGTATCCCAGCATGGAGATTAGACCGTGCTGTTGGTGGCACCATCGGGATCGGGGTTGGTGGGCTCAAAAGGCCACGCCCAATGCAGCATAAATTCTTCGAACGGGAGTTGTCGAGTTCCTCGTCCTTCCGGCACGGATGCGATTCCCGCAAAGTGTTCGAGTTGTTCACCCGGCCCAGGACTCAGGGTGGCCGAGTGAACGAGGAGCCACTGTTGGTCACGACGAAGATCTACCCATCGACCGCGTGAATCCCAACCCATATCCTGGAGTACGGTGCTCGCCGTAGAACCCCCGTCAAACTGATGGAAGGTCCGCATGGCAGCGAAGGGGCGGTCGGGGTGGTTACGCCATACGAGACCAGGAGGGTTATAAAGAACAACAAGCTTCAGATGAGATGCATAGTCAGAACCGTTTTTGTTGAGTTGTGGATGTATTAAAACCCGCGCCGGTGCAATCCAGTGTTTAGAGTCGTCAAACTCCACTACCTGCCACTCGATTTCGTTTAACATTTTCAACCTCTCCTATATCGAATTGTTATGTCTTGTAGTGCTTGCAAAAAACGAGGTTCCGCGTTGGCATGCCACCCATGGCCAAAGTGCCTATGAAGAGTGGGTGCAGTGTACTTTTCGCGTAGATTAGTCGAGATGGTATTAGTCTCCTTTGCATCGAACGCTTGCGCACTGTTCTATAAGCTTCCTAGCCTAAGTCGGGTCGGGTTCGAGTTCCGATACCGCGAACAAGATACTAGTCCTACCAATATTCGACAACCTTCCAGTCGGTTCCTCCCGCGCCGCGCAACCAATCCCCACAAAATAAGGCCCGCCACGACTATAATGATAGCGGCGTATGTGGTTGCCAGAATGCCTGAGGTAAAACCGTGGGAGGAATTTATGGAACTTGTCGAAGCCTTAAAGACGCGGCGCTCGGTGCGCCGTTTTACTCAAGATCCCGTTTCCGAGGAAACGGTTCAGGAAATTTTGACCTATACGCCTTGGGTGCCTAATCATCATCTCAGCGAGCCTTGGCGCGTCATCGTGGTACGGGGAGAAAGCCTCCAGCAACTAGCCCGCTTGCGCCAACAAGCCGTGCTGAAAAAGCGGGCGGGAGAACCCAACGCCCACATGCGCGCCGAAAAAGCCCAGCAGGAATTCTTAGAGTGCGCCCTGGTGGTGGCCGTCATTCAAAAACTCGACCCTAATCCCACTCGCCAGGAGGAAGATTACGCGGCGATGGCCATGGCCACCTACAATATCATGCTGGCAGCCTGGGATCGTGGCATCGGCAGTTATTGGAATACCGGACCTATGGTGCATGACCCAGCCGTGCATGAGTGGCTCAATCTTTCTGGGGAAGAGCGGCTGGTCGCCTTGCTGCGCATGGGATATCCGGAGATTATTCCGCAAGCGCGCAGAACCCCCATTGAATCGCGCATTCAATGGCGGCGCTAACCTCTGCTGCCAGGATGGTGCAAGACACCCGCCCATTTCCTGCTAAAGTCACCTAAATGGCTGGTACAATGCCAGACGAGGTGATAATATCATGCAGCCCGCCATTGAAAAATATTCAAGCGTCACCCGCAAAGCCAGAACCCGGCGACGGCCCTGGCTGCTGGTTGTGGCGGCTTTAGCCGTTCTGGGAGGGATTTTTCGGACTCCCTTAAAACATGGGGCCTACGTGACGGCGCGAGCCGCCGCCATTACTGAGGCACATCTGAAGCTGGCGGGCTGGCCGATGCTAAAAACCGCCCATTTTTGGGTGTACTACCGCCCGGGACAAAAATCCCAGGCCAAGTTGGTCTTAAAAGCCTTGCAGCAGGCCCTCCCGTTTGAGGAGAGTAATCTGAATGAATCTCTTCATCATCCCCTCAGCGTAGCCCTATATCCCACGGCCCTTTCCATGAACCGGGCCGTGGGCGAACCCGGATCGGCCGACAATATTGGCTACGAGTATGACGGCATCATTGACATTTTATCCCCCAGCGCCTGGCTGGGAAGCAACAGCGCGTCCATTCGCGCCTTTTTAAAGCAAGGGCCCGCAGCCCACGAATTGGGACACGCCTTGCTCGATTTGAAGGCAGACATGAATTACCCTCATTGGTTTAACGAAGGGGTGGCTCAGTACTTGGATTACCGGGTTACGGGATATCAATGGTTAACCCCGAGCAACGCTCTAACCGGTCCGCTTTACAGCATGGCCCAACTGAACAATAACTTTTACAGTCTCGCCAATCAAAGCCGCGCATATCGGGAAGGGCTGGGGCTGGTGGAATATCTGGAAACGGTTCACGGCCATAACGCCTTCACCCGGTTCCTTAATCAGTTGGCGCAGGGGACATCATTTTCGCAAGCGCTCTCCCGCGACTACCACTTTTCCACGGAGAACGCCCTGTTTCAAGCTTGGCAAAGCTCCCTAACCCAAGGCGCCGCTTAAAGAGTGACATGGCGACCGGCAGCCTGCACCCCTTCCACTTCTTTTATCGCCTCAATGGCGCGCCAATCATGGCCCACTGCCACTTCGGGGAGTGGATGCGCCTTGGCGGTCTGAGCAATCAGAGCGACCGGCGTAGTGCCTGGAATGCGGTCAGCCAATTGTTGAATGCGGCCGGCCACAGATGCCATCTCCGCGCCTGGGTCCAGTCTCACGTAAATCGGCCCATCGGCACGCGGCCAGCCAAATCCGAAGGCCTCCGCCCAATTCGGCACGCCTTCCGTGTGGGGCGAAGCCGGTTCAAAAAGACTCATCTGCGCAGAGGCCGCGCCTGCCACCGGCCCCAACCCTTGCAATGCGCCGGCGCTTTCTAAAAGTTCCAAAAGGCGGGACTGAGGAACCTTGCCAATTCGCCGGGAAAAATCGGCCACGTTAATGAAAGGTCCACCACTTTGACGGGTCAAAACAATTTTTGCCGCCGTATCGGCACCCAAACCGCGAACTATGCTTAACCCGGCAACAATTTCATCGTCCGCAACCTCAAATCCCACCCCGCTGTCATTGACATGAGGAGGGTGAATCACCAGACCCTGACTAACCGCCTGAGTCATGAGCTCGCGCAAGCGCTCGCCATTTTCATGGCTGGAGAGCTCCTCCGCCCAAAACCGCACAGGGTGGTGGGCTTTGAGATAGGCTAAATAATAGCTGATAAGGCCATAACTGGCGGCATGCGACTTATTAAATCCGTAGTCGCCAAAAGCGCGAATGCGGTCCCAGAAAGCGGCGGCCACGTCTCGGGAGTATCCTCGCTCTTTCATATTGGCGATGAGCCGCTCACCTTCGCGCTCCAACAGGTCATGGTCCTTTTTGGAAATGGCGCGCCGCATTAAGTCCGCCTCCGCCAGAGTAAAGCCCGCCACCCGCTGCACCGCCGACATGAGCTGTTCTTGATACACCATGATTCCGTATGTATCCGTCAATAAAGACTCTAAAGGATCGTCAGGAGAGGGTTGATAATGGGCGGCCCGCCGTTTCAAAAGCTCGCCGATGGCATCCATAGGACCGGGGCGGTAAAGGGCCACCACCAACATGATTTCTTCCCGCGACTGAGGACGCATTTGTCGCAGCAGCGTTTTCACCCCGCGGCCGTCCAACTGGAATATCCCGTCAGTATCTCCTCGCCCTAAAAGCTTTAAGGTTTTCCCATCACGCCCAGGCACAGCGGCCGCGAACTCCGGCTCCAGCCCCAGCCGCTGCTCCAACCGCACCAAAGTGGACAACGTTTTCAGTCCCAACACGTCCAACTTGACAAACCCTAATTGCTCCAGCGAGCTCATTTCAAAATCGGTGGTCCATCCCGCTTCGGCAACGCCGTGGCAATAGAGGCTCTCGCCTAGGGATCGCGGCGAGATTATGACGCCGGCGGCATGGGTCGAGCGATGCCGGGGCAACCCCTCTAGCCGCATGGCCATGTCAATCCAATCATTCCCCAGTCGCAGGCGGCCGCTAACCTGCTTTAACGCCTCAACATGCTGGGACAGCGCATCCCCTATTCCCCATTCCACACTCTTAAGGACGGCCGTCACCCGATCTCCCGCCAGACCCATTGCCCGCGCTACATCGCGCAATACCGCGCGCGCCCCCAAGGTACCATAAGTGCCCACTTGCGCCACATGATCGGTGCCGTGGCGCTGCCGCAAATATTGAATAACTTCCCCGCGGCGGGTATCCTCAAAATCCAAATCAATATCGGGCAAGGTATGGCGGGCGGGATTAAGAAAGCGTTCAAACACCAGCCCATACCGCAACGGGTCAACATCGGTGATAGCCAGACAATAGGACACCAGAGAACCGGCGGCCGAGCCCCGCCCCGGGCCTACCCGGATGCCTTGCCGCTTGGCCCAGGCCACCACATCTGCCACCATGACAAAATAGCCGCAGAATCCCAACTGCCCGATGACATCCAGTTCGTAATCGAGCCGTTGCTGGGCCAATCGCGGGGGTTGATCGCCATAGCGTCCCGCAAGGCCCATGCGCGCCGTTTCTCGCAGCACTTGAGCCTCATCCTCCACGCCGGGCACATGCGGCATTTTCCAGACATGCCGTTCAAAAATGGAAGGGGCCTCGGGTGGTTGCCATAATTTTTGTTGAGGCCAATCCGCGAATGGCGCCAGCCACGCATCCGGGTCAGGAGGAAGTGGTTTGGCTCCCGCATCCGCGGATAGCCCCCCAATACGCGCCAAAAGCTCATAGGCGGGACGATCCTCCGGTGCGGCATAACGGACCCGGCAGGCTGGCGCCCAGCGCCATCCCTCTGGCATTTGCGATATCCATGACTGTTGGGATTCTAATAGTTCCACCACGACCGAGGAACCCGATTCCAGGTTCAAAGAATCCCACCAAAGCTTTGGGGAGGCACTCAAGACGAGCGTGGCCGCGGATGGAACGGCATTGTCAAAATTAGCCCAGCGAACTAAATCGGGCCAGGCATCCACACCATCCGCCACCAATCGCACCTCATGGGGGGTGCCAGCGACATACCAGAGGCGCGACACCCCAATCAAGGGAAAAAGACCGGCTTGACGCATGCGCCGATCAAATTCCTCGGTCCCCGCCAAGGTTTCAAAATCCGCCAATAAGGCCGACTGAAAACCGCGGTCGGCCAATTCCCCCACCAATTGAGGAATTTTCCACAAGGATTGCAGCAACGAATACCCCGACCAAATGTCAGTCAGCGGCACCGTCACCTCAGGCCTGCCGCTGAATGCGCTCGCGCTTGCGCTGATGAGGATCCAAGGTCGCTTTGCGCAACCGGACATTTTTCGGGGTGATTTCCACCAATTCGTCCGACTTGACGTACTCCAATGCCTGGTCCAACGTCACCACGCGCGGAGGAGTGAGGCGGATGCCCTCCTCGGCATTGGCATTGCGCATATTGGTCACATGCTTTTTCTTGCAAATGTTAATTTCCAAATCAGTGGGACGGCTATTCTCCCCCACCACCATGCCCGCATAGACCGGGGTGGTGGGACCAATGAACAGAACCCCCCGTTCCTGCGCGTTGTCCAGAGCATAAGAGGTCGCCACTCCCGTTTCCATGGCCACCAGCGCCCCTCGTGGAGCTTCCTCAATAATCCCCGTATAGGGCTGATAGCCTGCGAAAAGATGGTTCATAACCCCGTAGCCGCGGGTCTGATTAATAAACGCAGAACGAAAGCCCAAAAGACCCCGCGCCGAAATAACAAATTCTAAGCGAGTCTGATTGGGGCCGGCCTGCCCCATGGAGGTCATAACCGCCTTGCGCGGACCCAACAACTCCATGACCGTCCCCACATATTCGTCGGGCACGTCCAGGAACAAGTTCTCCATGGGTTCCATGACCCCCTGCGGCGATTGGCGCAGAATCACCTCGGGTTTGGAAACCTCCATTTCATATCCTTCCCGGCGCATTTCTTCCAACAAAATGCCAATATGCAATTCTCCCCGGCCCGAAACCCGGAACACCTCGGCATCCTCGGTGTCCTCCACCCTTAAAGCAACATTGCGCTCTTGTTCCCGATACAATCTATCCCGCAAGTGGCGCGACGTCACGTATTGGCCTTCCTGACCGGCAAACGGACTCGTGTTGACTCCCACGAGGATCGTCAGAGTAGGTTCATCCACTCGTATGGGAGGAAGAGGCTGGGGATTGTCGGGATCCGTCACGGTATCGCCAATCGTGACGGAGCTTAACCCGGCTAAGGTCACAATATCACCCACGGTGGCGCTCTCTAGTTCTACCCGCTTTAGACCCATTCGTCCAAATAATTTGGACAGCCGCACCCGCTCCACCTCGCCACTGCCATGAGCCACCGCCACCATTTGTCCCGCTTTCAGACTCCCTTGGCGAACGCGGCCGATAGCCAGCCGCCCCACATAATCGTCATGATCCAACGTCGTCACCAAAACTTGTAGAGGCGCCTCTTCATCCCCCGCCGGATGGGGAATATGATCTAATATCGCGTCAAACAGCGGCTCCAGGTTTTGGCTCTCCTCCAAATGGGGAGAAGTTGAAGCCACGCCCTGCTTCGCTGAGGCATACAAAAGGGGAAAGTCCAACTGCTGGTCTGAAGCTTCCAGATCCACAAATAATTCCAATACCGCCTCGTGGACCTCTTCGGGGCGCGCCCCTTCCCGGTCCATTTTGTTTAGCACCACAATAGGGCTTAATCCTGCTTTCAAGGCCTTTTGCAGCACGTAACGCGTCTGCGGCATGGGGCCCTCATGCGCATCAACCACCAAGAGCGCTCCATCCACCATGCTCAGGATGCGCTCCACCTCTCCCCCAAAATCGGCATGCCCAGGTGTGTCCACAATGTTAATGACCACGCCGCTGTGAGTGATGGCGGTCTGCTTGGCCAAAATCGTAATGCCGCGCTCCCGCTCCAGATCGTTGGAATCCAAAATCCGTTCCGCCATCTGGCTAGGATCCCGGAAAGTCCCGCTTTGTTTCAGCATGCCATCCACCAAGGTGGTCTTTCCATGGTCCACATGGGCGATAATTGCGATGTTGCGAATGTCTTGGCGCTGCATTCCCTTCGTCTCCCGTCAAATTCTACAATTCTTAAACCAGGCCGCAACCGACCAAAAGGCGAGGTTTGCCTATTGATCCGGTCAGCTACTCCACCAATCCCGTGCGGCTACGACTCAACATCCCCACTAATTCACGGAACCGTTGACCCCGCGCTTCAAAATTGGAAAACATATCATAACTGGCGGCCGCGGGCGAAAGCAAAACTGTCTCTCCGCCGCGAGCCTCTCTTCCCGCCGTCAATACGGCGTCGTCAAAGCTTTCCGCCCGTATGACCTCGATATCGGTGTCGCGTTCCACCACGCGGGCTATTGTTTCCCGAGTGGCTCCCAATGCCACAACCAACCGCACCGAGCTCTCACGCAATGCCTCGCCCAACGCGTCATAATTCAGCTTCTTATCATAGCCTCCCAATATCAACACCATGCGCTCGCGAATCGCTTTTAAGGCCGCGGCGGTGCGATCCGGCGACGTAGCAATGGAATCGTTAATATAGGTTACCCCATCCACCTCACGCACGATCTCCAAACGGTGGGGAATCCCTGAAAAACTCTCCAGCGCATCCCCGGCCGCCCGCAAATCTCCGCCTGCCGACGCCACGATGGCGATCGCGGCAAGAGCGTTGGCGACGTTGTGTTCGCCCACAAGCTTTAAAGCGGAACGATCCAGAACCGGGTGCGCCCCGTTTCCCCCACGCCACCATAGCTGGCTGTCTTGACAATAGGCGCCATGAGGAATTTCACCCTGCAAAGAGAAGTAGACCGGGCGCCCTTCGCAATCCGCCACCATGGCTTGTACCTCCGAGTCGCCATAGGGCAGCACCACCCAATCCTCTTTACTTTGATAGCGGGCAATATTGGCCTTGGCACCGCGATAGTCGGCATAATCGCGATGCACGTCCAAATGATTAGGCCGCATATTTAAAATGCAGGCACCATGAGGACTTTGGCGTACCAAATCCAACTGGAAGCTGGACAATTCCAATACTACCCAACTGCTGGGGTCGATTTCCCCGAGCCGGGGCAGCAATGGCTGACCAATGTTGCCGCCCACGAACACGGACCGACGCCCGTCACGGCGCAGCGATTCCCCCACCAAGGTCGTCGTGGTGGTCTTTCCCGCCGATCCAGTGATCCCAATTACGGGAGCGGGGCAATGCTGCAAAAAGACCTCAGTCTCACAACTGAACCGAACTCCCCTAAGGGCCAGTTGGTCTATTTCCGCCCCGAACTTTCTCATCCCCGGGGTTAAATAGATCGTGGTCACCGGCTGCTCCAGCAGTTCCTGCAAATACCGGGGGCCCCCATAAATGGCGACCCCGCCCTTAATCCCCAACTGACTTAGTTCAACTTCAAGCTCTGAAGTGCCGCGGCGATCGAATACGGCGACACGGTAGCCTTGAGACAAAAGAAACGGAACCAGAGGCCGGTTATTGACACCCAGCCCTACGACGCCTACCAGTTCGGAAGACGACATGCGTGTATCATTCCTCCAGTAATCGTTCCATCCGATCTAGCCCTTCCGCAAGCCTCTCCATGGAGGTTGCATAGGACATCCGTAAATGATCAGGGACTCCAAACCCGCTTCCCGGCACTAAGGAAACATTGCCCTCTTCTAGCCATAATAACGCCAAATCGTCCGCTTGCGTAATACGGCGGTCACGAATCGTGCGACCGATGACGCCTTTCATGTCAACCCAAAGATAAAAGGCCCCCTTGGGTTCATTGACGGCCAATCCGGGAATGCTTTGAATCCGCGATACGGCATAACGCCGCCGGCGGTCAAACTCGCGCCGCATCTCGTCCACTGACTCCTGAGGCCCTTCCAGCGCCGCCAGTGCTGCCGCCTGCGAAACCGAAGAAGGATTGGAAGTGGATTGCGACTGCAAATTAGCCATGGCTTTAATCACCGCGCTAGGCCCAGCGGCATAGCCAATGCGCCAACCGGTCATGGCATAGGACTTGGATACGCCATTGATGACAATGGTGCGCTCCCGCATGCCGGGAAACGTGGCGATAGACACCGCCCGAACCCCGTCATAGATAAGGCGCCCATAAATTTCATCGCTAATCACCCACAAATCGTGGTCAAGGGCAAACTCGGCGATAGCTTGCAAATTCGCCTTGCCAATAACCGCCCCGGAGGGGTTCGAGGGCGAGTTTAAAATTATCCCCCGGCTGTTAGGTCGCAGCGCCCTTTTTAAGTCATTCACCGTCAGTTCGCCGCCATGGGTGGGATCGATCTGGACAAACTGCACCTCACCGCCGGCTAAACGAATTTGTTCGGGATAGGTGACCCAATAGGGAACGGGCAGCAACACGCCATCCCCCGAATCTGTTAGGGATAAAATGGCGTTGTACAGCGAGTGCTTCGCCCCATCCGAAACCAGAATCTCCTCGGGCGCGTATACCAGCCCCGCGTCCTCTTTGAGGCGGGCCGAGACCGCCAATTTAAGCCGGGGTGTTCCGCCCACGGCCGTATAGCGGGTCTCGCCGCGATTCATGGCCTCAGCTGCCGCCTGCCGAATAAATAACGGCGTGTCAAAGTCGGGCTCTCCCGCGGTAAGATTGACAACATCTAAGCCTTGACTAATAAGAGCTTTTGTTTTGGCATCAAGCGCCATGGTAGGCGACGGCGCCAGCGCCGCCACCCGGGTCGCCAGGGTCATTTCACTCACGATTCTCCGCCTTTCTCGTCGGTACGCGAATATAAATTGTCAGCCCACAAATCCTCCAGCAGTTTGCCGATGCGCTCAGTGACGATCTCCAAGACTTTCTCACCTTTTTCGCGCGTGGCCCCGCGTCCATCGCCGGTAGTGGCATGGCGAAGATTTTTGTCGTGCAGCCCCAATGCCTTCACATTATACTTGGGTCGATAGGGGTTAAAAGAGGCATCCGCCATTTTCACCAGCGGACTCGCCAGCGCCAGCATCACGGAGGTCTCGTCCTCGCCGGCGTGCCCCTGCTCCTGGGTAATGGCAAGAATATCGCGGCTGTAGTCGCGCCACCAGTTGATGAGTACCGCGCGCCCGCCATGTTCAGCAATGTCCTCCATCACGCCGCTTAAAGAGGGAATATTTCCACCATGGCCGTTTAGCAAAATCAGATTATGCACACCCCAAGGCAGGGTGGCGTTGGCAACCGCCGCCACATAACGCGAAAACGCCTCGGCCGCGACCGATATGGTCCCAGCGAAATTAGCCAGTTCCCAGGTGTGTCCATAAGGAATGGCAGGCAGCACCAAGAGTCGTTCGCTGTATCGGTGTTCAAGGGCCTGCGCCAAATGCCAGGGAACAATATTGTCGGTTCCCAAGGGGCAATGCTGACCATGCGCTTCCACACTGCCCAGCGGCAAAATAGCGGTGTCAATCCGGCCCAAAATCTTCTCGCGAAACTCCTTGGTCGTCACCGCATCCCAATACATCCACCCCAGCCTCCCTAAGACGAGTTATGGGCTGACTCCTCGTTTTGCCGCTTGGCGGCAGCCCGTACTCGTGTCATGTAACCGCCCACGCTGCCGCTTTCCGCGGCCGTCAAGGCGCCCCAGCCCGAGGCGCGCACCTTCTCCCAGAGCCCGAGAGCCCGCACTGCCTCAATCTTAAGCTTCAGATTCTCGTTGTCCCGTGTTGTGCCAATATCCGAGGCCTGGTTTTTTTTATCCGCCTTGGACTTCATTTTTAGTGTACCAGTAGCCGAACTTTTTGGCATGGTATCCCTCCGCGAAAATTGTTGAACCCCCATCCTTAGTGTTTCAGGGCGCGGCCAAATCATTCATGCCTTGGAGATAACTGCCAATCAACCGGGGTCGGGAAGCGTTCAATCTGGTTAATGCCGGCTTTTTAATCGTTCACACTGGGTTCATGAAAATCTGATATGTTCTTTTGGTAAAGCGGTTTAGAGGAGGCGATCGATGTATGGGTACCCAAACGGATTTGGCGGTTGAAGCCCAGGGATTAGTCAAGATATTCGGCACCAACCGCGCCGTCAACGGCGTCGATTTGAAGGTCCCCAAAGGTGCTATTTATGGAGTTTTGGGGCCCAACGGAGCGGGAAAAACCACCACTATTCAAATGCTTGCCACCCTTTTGCGTCCAGACGGGGGGTCCGCCCGCGTGTTTGGCCATGATGTCGTCAAAGAACCTCATCGAGTGCGGCAGTTAATCGGGGTGACCGGGCAATACGCCTCGGTGGACGAAACATTAAGCGCCCGCGAAAATCTTTTCATTTTTGGACGGCTGTTAGGACTGAGCCGAGCCCAGTCGCGAAGCCGGGCACAAGAGCTATTGGAGGAATTTGATTTAAGCGAAGCCGCCAAAAGACCCTTAAAGCAATTCTCAGGCGGTATGCGCAGACGGCTGGATTTAGCCGCCAGCCTCATCAGCCAGCCCCCGTTAATTTTCCTGGATGAACCCACCACAGGATTGGATCCCCGTACCCGTGCGCAAATGTGGAATACCATCCGCCATCTTGTTCAAACCGGGTCGACCGTGCTTTTAACCACGCAATACCTGGACGAAGCCGATCAATTAGCTGACCGAGTCGCTGTCATTGACCGAGGACAAGTGGTGGCGGAAGGAACCGTCGACACTCTCAAATCCTCTATCGGTTCGGCCTCCCTGCGTCTCGAGTTGGCCGATGCCGCCGATTTGGATCGGGCCTTGGCGATCATTAGCGGCGTTCTCAACACCACCGCCATTGAACGCACTCCCAGAGGGCGATTGACCGTGCCGTTGGCGGATGCCGAACAGGTGGCCGACGTCCTCATCGGACTCCGTCATGCAGGCATTGCCATCACCGCCATGAGCGTGGAAAAGCCCACTCTTGACGCCGTTTTTCTGGCATTGACGGGCCATGGGGCGAATACCGAGGAGGTTGTCCTATCATGAACATCACGAATTCTCGTGGACTTAGCCAATCGGTGCGGCACTCGCTGACCATGGCGCACCGCACTTTGCTGAAAATCCGCCGCACACCCGAGCAGTTGGCGGACGTCACCTTTCAACCCATCGTATTTACCTTAATGTTCACCTACATTTTTGGAGGCGCCATCGCTGGCAATGTTAGCAGCTATTTGCCTTTGATTATCCCTGGGCTCTTAGTGATGACCGTCATTACCACCTCCATACAAACGGGCGTGCAATTGCGGGAGGATATGGACACGGGAGTGTTCAACCGCTTCAAGGCGCTGCCCATCGCCCGCATCGCGCCCTTGGCGGGAGCCTTGTTGGCGGATACCGTGCGTTACTTTATCGCCACCACCCTCACCATCGCCATGGGATATCTTATGGGTTACCGGCCTCACGCCGGATTTGGCGATGTGGTCTTGGCCGGCTTGCTGGTTATCGCGTCCGCCTGGGCGATGAGCTGGATTTTTGCCTTCTTTGGGGTCATCGCGCGCACCGCGTCGAGCGTGCAGGGAATTTCCATGATTATTCTCTTCCCTTTAACCTTTCTTTCAAACGCGTTGGTACCCAGTCAGACCATGCCCCACTGGCTGCAGATTTTTGTAAAAATAAATCCGATTTCCCATTTAGTCACCGCCATTCGCGATTTAGCCAACACCGGTTCCGTCAACAGCAATCTGGCGATTTCACTCCTCGGCGCGGCCATCGTTGTGCTGATATTTGCTCCCCTCACGGTAAGAGCTTACATGCGCAAGGCCTAAACGCCGAGCGACAAGCGCCATCTTAATTGGTTGCAAATCATTGTCCGGACGGGGCAGGATAAGGGTGGATAAATGGGTAGAAATGGGTGGTAGCGTGACCAAAACAAAAATGCTGAAGCGTGTCCGGCAGCTGCAGGCTGTTGGACTTGGCATAACGGTTTTAGGCGGACTAGCCATGAGTTTTAACTTTTATGTCGGCGGAGCCTTCATGGCGGCAGGCATCTTGATAATTACCGTATTTGCTTAAATCCGCGAACGAAAGAAATTACCCATAAAATCGCCATGTCTTCGTCTGGTCTCTAGCGGGAGTTTCCTACTTGCGGTTCCCATCGACGAAATACGAGATGGCCCCAATTGCTAATGGACCGTGAAGAGGCCTGTAACGCCTGTCGAACCACAGGCGTTTTTTACACATAAGAAAGGGAGGCGGAGGCGGGTTCCCTTTCCTTGCCTTCGCTTATCAAAAAAACCAGTGCGCGTCAACGACAATTGAAACGGGGCAAGCGTGGACCAACGATATGTTCGGTGTCTCAAAACACCCTACACCTCATCACTTTCCACAAATTTGGCCAACGCCCGCAGCTTATCAGTCCAGTAAGGCTCAAAAAACGCCAGCCAACTCTCGATTTTCTGCAAGGGCTCCGGCTGCAGCCGATAGCGGGTTTCCCGGCCCACCCGGCGATTTCGCACCAGCCCCGCCTCTTGAAGCACGCGTAGATGCTTATTGACCGCCGTGCGCCCAATACTAAACTCCTTGGCGATAGCGGCAATGGACATCTCCTGGTCGGCTACCAATCGCAGTATGCGGCGGCGCGAGGGATCCGCGACAGCCTCAAAAATTCTTTGTGACTTCAACGAAAGGCTATCACTGCTGTTTAACATAGTCTTGGAGGTTTTCCATGACATGACGCTCCCAGCCGCTATCCATTACACCGCGCACCTTTTCGTGCGGCTGGCCAAAGCGCGTCGACTTCCCGGCGTCAAAACCCGAATGAATCAGTGTAAACTCTGTCCGTCCATCTCCCAAGTCATTTAATTCAAAGGTCAAATGCCAGTCGTTATCCCAATCGAATCCCACTTTGCGGTGGGGTTCCATCTCTGTCACCGTGCAGGGAGAATCCCCATAAGGCCCCGCATGAAGCACAAAGCGATGGCCAACAACAGGCTCAAAAGTACTGGCCATCCACCACCCGGCAATACCATCAGCAGTCGCAACCGCCTGCCACACTTTTTCAATCGGCGCATTCAAAATGACCGTCTTCCGGATCGCTGGCAACGGATTACTCATATCCATACCCCCAAGCTAGTAGTAACACCTTAAGGTGTTACTTCCAATAATAACACCTTCAGGTGCTAGATTAGTCCTTAATACAAGAAAAATAGCGTCTTCGCGTCATTCATGCTTTACTGAGCTTGCGGGCAATCATCAGGACCCTGTCTCGTCTAAAAGACCCCCATGATTGTACGACATGAGGATGACCAGGGTACTGGCGTTTATTTACGGTTTGCTATTGGCATTGTGGACGCCCAAGGCCTATCGCGTGTCTAGGGAGCGAGAACAAAATGATGAGGCGTAAATGGATATCAATGGCGTTGGTCGGATTAGTCGCGATCGGCGTTGCGGCGATTTCATTTCGGGCCTTCGCGGGTGACCACGGGCAGACGATATGGACCATTCCCGTTCATCGCATTGGCCAGGGCCCTTGGGGACGTGTGTTTGATGATGCCATGTCTCTGCAAAAAGCCCAGACGTATTATGTATCCGATGCTCAAATCGTCTTTTCCCGAAGCGGCCGTTTAAAAACCTCTTATTGGTCATTAGATGCGGCACTACCAAATGGGCGGACGGTCACGATTGGGGTGAGCGCGGGTGGTCTGGGACGATTTGCCGCATGGAGGGACCCGGCCTTGTCGAGCCCGGTCGCGGTGGGGCCAACCCCGGCCCAACTCTCGACCTTTCTTGGGTCACGGGCATTAGTGAAATGGTGTGCCGCCCATCCAGCCGATGAATATATGCTGCAGATTTACGCCTATACATCCAACATCACCCCGCGGGGAGCGCCCATTTTAGCGTTTGTGGACGGCCAATTACTCCCCGGCCATCCCAATGCTTTGCCGTATACCGTATCGTTGATCCCCCTAGAGCGCGTGGGCCAATCCCATACGTCAGCGGGTACCTCAGTGAGCTACCGTGGGGGCGCCGGCATATACCTTGAATTCTGAGTGAGAGCCGGTGTGCTAAACAAGGATCTGACTTTGCAAGGTATTGTTCATCAAAATATAGCGCGGCGGATACCTCGGCCTTCAGGCCGGGGAGGAGCCACGTGAGAGAAGCCCCCTTCTTCCCGCATTGTGTTCTCACTAACATGGAGGTATTATAGATCTAGTGAATTTTTGGGGGCGTATGCCATGGAACTTACCTTGACCGCGAAAGTCCAATTGTATCCGAGCCCAGAACAGACGATACTGC
>JAJYTS010000046.1 GCA_021792935.1 Bacillota bacterium
AAGAAGTCGATCTTCCCGCCAATGACAAAGACCGCGACCAGGCCCTTCTCGCCATTATGGGAAGTCCTGATCCGAGGCAATTGACCGGTTTGGGCGGGGCCACTCCCACCACCAGCAAAGTCGCGATTATCAGCCGCTCTCATCGATTGGACGCGGATCTTGACTATCGCTTCGCTCAAGTGGCCATTAAGGAGGCACGGGTTGACTACCGCCCCACCTGCGGAAATCTTGCCGCCGCGGTCGGTCCCTTCGCGGTGGAGGCTGGAATTATTCCCGCCACGGCGACAACAGCGCAGGTTCGCATTTTCAATATTAATTCCGGACGCCTGATTGAATCCGAATTTCCCCTACGGGACGGGCAGTACCAGCCGGATGGGGAGACCGCCATCGCTGGCGTCCCGGGAACCGGGTCAAGAGTGCGACTAAGATTTTTCCGGCCCGACGGCGGTGTGACGGGACAACTCTTTCCGACCGGCCACCGCGTCGACCATATCACTCTGCCCGATCAAAGGCACTTTGACGTGACCGTTATCGACGCCGGCAATCTAAGCGTCATCGTGGATGGAGAACAATTGGACAACGGCTGGGATGAGGCCTGGTTCACCGGCCAGGGGGAATTCCCTCTTAAAAGCACACTGGAACAATTGCGTCAAAGCATCGGCCGCACGCTTAACTTGTTCTCGCCGTCAGACATTGTGTCGGCCGCCACTCACGCCTTGCCAAAAATCACCGTGATTCATTCGCCATACTCCTATCACGCGAGAACCGCCCAGATTGTCCACCGCCATGAAATCTCCCTATGCGCCCGCGCTCTCACCATGGGAGATCCTCACCCCGCCTACCCTATCACCGGCGCCATCGCCCTAGCCGCCTGCGCTAAAATACCCGGCACCGTGGCTTATCCCAAAGTCCGGCTCGGCACCATTGATGAGACCGCCCTGGAAATCGGCCATCCCAGTGGAATCATGTCGGTAAAAGCGGACGTATCCCTGCAAGACAACCAATGGCGCGTAAACTGGGTGGCTCTAACCCGCACGGCCCGAGCCCTTATCGAGGGATGGACCTTTCTTCCTCAAGCGTAGTCGAGAATGACGCCAAAGTCCCCCAACTACCGCGATGACCTACGCGTGAAATGCGGGCATCATCTCGAAGCGGCGCCCGGTTGATAGTATGATGTAGACGGGTGAAAGAAAGAACATGTCATATCGGTCGTCATTGGATCGCCTCGTAGGGCAAAGTGGAATCGTAATTGAAGGTGTTCCCGCCGAGCGGCACGGTCGAGGCGTCATAAAAGTCGCGGGACAGCTCTGGTCCGCCGAGACCGACTGGCCGCATCCCTTGGCGCCGGGAACCATGGTCTTAGTGATGGGGCGTAGCAATCTCATTCTTGCCGTATTGCCAGAAGGGATGTGAGCATTATGGGTCCTATCGCCGACTTGGGCATCGTGGTGGCGGTATTGATTGTGGGGGGATTGGTGCGGGGATTTTTTCGGGTGGTGCCGGAAGGCTCCTTAGGTCTGGTTCAAAGACTGGGGCGATTCCACGCCGAAGCAAAACCAGGAATGGTGATTAAAGTGCCGTTGGTTGATTCCCTCCAACTGATCAGCACCAAATCCTTCACCGTCAATTTGACACCCGAGCCTGTCATAACCGCCGACAATGTGTCACCCGTCATCGATGCCTACTTCATCTATCAAGTGATTGACGCCAAGCTCTACGCCTATGAGATTCAAAATCCGGAAATGGCCATAAAGAATATTGTATCCGCCACCTTGCGCTCGGAAGTGGGACAGCGAAAGCTGGCCGACGTGATGACCCACCGCGAGCAAATCAACTCCAATCTGCGGCAAGAGTTGGATGAAGCCACCGGAGGATGGGGCATTCGCATCGTGCAGGCCTCTATCCGCCAAGTGGATCTTCCCAAGGAAATGCAGCAGGCCATGGAAGCGCAAAAAAAAGCTGATGCCAACAAACTGGCCGCCATTGAGCAGGCTCAAGGCGCGAAAGAGGCCGCCATTTTAGAGTCCGAAGGGGCGAGACAAGCCGCCATCGCGCAAGCCGAGGGAGAAAAACAGGCCATGCTGCTGCGAGCGGAAGCCACCCGCCAAACACGGATGTTAGAGGCGGAAGGCGAAGCGCAGGCGGTGCGGCAACTTGCCGAGGCGCAGGCGGACGCGATTCAATTGGTGAATAACGCGGTGCTGGATTTAGCGGAGGACAACGACCACGAATGGAGTGAGGCGCGCATCCGCACGGTGCTGCAATTAAAGCAAATCGAGACTCTGGCGGCCATCGGGCAATCGCCCTCCACGAAAATCGTTCTGCCCGGGGAATTGCAAAATCTGGCGAATATCATCACCACTATTCAAGGGCTGAAAGAGTAGCGCTCCACAAAAAAATCCCGGGAGGGAAGTCCCGGGATTATATGTTGTGGGCTGTTAGATGTGGTACTTGGCCAACCGCTGGTTAACCTCGTCCCAATCCGCGTTCTTCATGAAGGCATCCAAATAGGGGGCCCGCTTCACGCCATAGTCAATCCCGTAGGCGTGCTCATAAACATCCAAGATTAAGAGCGGGTACGCTCCCCAGGGCACCCCCACGTTGTGGGCGTCCTGACCGTATATGTGAAGCTTCTCATCATCCAAGTCGTAGGCCAGTACCACCCAGCCGCGAACAGCCAAGCCCGTTGCCTTGAACTCCGTCTCAAACTTCTGATAGGAACCGAAGTCGCGATCAATCAGTTCACGAATCCGTCCGCTGGCTTCTCCGCCTTTCCCCCCCAAGTTGTCAAAGTACCATTCGTGCAGCTTGGTTCCGTTAAGGCAAAAAACTTCTTCGGTCTTGAGTCCGCGGAGCAAGCTAAACGACTGATTGGCGGTCGCGAAATCAACGCCCTCCATCTTGTCGCGGATTTCGTTGAGCTTGTTGACATAGCCTTTGTAGAGAATGCCATAATGTTGATCAATTTCAGCCTTGCTAATACCGTCCATTGTCAGGCAAGAATTCTTAAGCTCCCGAAAGTCACGCTTCTCGGCCATGTTCTAACCCTCCCCATAATTTGTAGGAATGTCCCAACAATTAGTATAGCGAACCCCGCCTTAGCGGAAAAGGCATGATCCCCATCAAAAGATCTGGCGCAGGCCGTGCCCGACCCATAATCTTCCGCTATCTACGATAGAATAGGGGCGGAGCGCTCGCCATGGATTAGACTGACACGCCTGCGTAAGACTGGACACAACAATGCGGAAATAGCACAATAGACGGGTAGACAGGGGTGCGTGCCGGGGGCACGTGCCAATAGGGAGGATAGCCATGCCGTTCTTACGCTCATGGGGCTACGCACCAAACCGGCCGCTCACACAAAACCAAGAACACCGGCTCAATGAGCTTGTCGATCGCTACCATGCCGTGCAAACAGCGAATTTTGTGGATGAATTGGATATCACCGATGTCATTTTAGGACTGGAAAAGCCTTTTAGTGAACTCACGGTGTCAGAGGCTAATCGGGTAGGAGCCCATTTAAATGTGCGCATCTCGCTCCACACCTATTTTCACGAGGAATTACCGGAGCCCCTGCCGGACTTCCGTCACGAGGTGGAGTGGCTTAACAACAACCGGCAATTGCTGGACCGCGTCATCGCGCGGGCCGGGTGGGACACAGGCGAATATTTCCTGCCTCCGCACCCCCTCGATCAATCGCGCTGATGGGGCAAAAATTTCGATTGCTGGTCGTTGACGATGAGGAATCCATCCGAGATCTCTTGGCTATTGGGTTAGGGCACCGAGGCTTTGAGGTGAAAACCGCAAGCAACGCTCAAGACGCACTCGCGACCGTGGGTGCTTTTTCTCCGCATGCGGCAATTGTGGACGTTATGATGCCGGGCGACGACGGATTTCAGTTGACACGACGGCTTCGCCAGTATCCTAACCTCTACATTCTGCTGTTAACGGCCCGAGACGCGGTCGAAGACCGGATTCAGGGTCTTGACGACGGAGCTGATGACTATCTTGTCAAACCGTTTGACTTTGACGAGCTGGTGGCCCGGTTAAACGCGGGGCTGCGCCGCATCCAAAAAGACGAAACTACCGTGTGGGAATTCGCCAACATCCGCATGGACGACGTCAGCCATCGCGTCAGTGCCAATGGCGAGGCGATTCAGTTAACCGCCAAGGAATACGAACTCTTGCGGTACTTGTTATTAAACCCAGGCCGGGTGTTGTCCAAAAATCAGATATTGCAGCATGTGTGGGGATATGACTTTCCCGGCGACGACAATTTGGTAGAGGTGCACATCTCCTCGCTGAGGGAAAAAATACACGACCGTGAGAAAATCATTATCCAAACGGTCCGAGGCTTCGGATATCGACTCGGAGACTAACGTGAAGAAAAAGGCGCGCCACACCCTGGTGGATCAGCTGATTGGGCGGCAAGTGGGCTTATTAGCCGTTCTTCTATTAGTGGTGGGGATTAGCCAGTATCTCATTTTGCGGGCGGTCTTGCTCTCCTCCACGGCCCATACCTTGCGCACCGAAGTCTCGCTTTTGGCGCCTATTATCCATCATAGTCTGGCAGCCAGTGGAATCGCCGGATTTAGGAATATCGCGCACCTGCTGGTATCAAGGCTTCGAGCGCCCGAGGTCGAAGTAGTCATAACCAACGCACTTGGCCACGTCGTCGCCTCTTCCGCCACTTTGCACGCGAAGATTCCGCCCTTGTATAATACTCCCTATTTCATCTGGAATCACCGCGTGGTGGTGGACGCTCCCATTGGCAACAACACCTTTTATCCTAGCGGCTACGTCTGGCTTTTATCCTCCATCCGTCCCATTCACAACATCTTGCAGCGGGATGGGGAGCTTTACGTCTTTTTAGCCCTTCTCTCCCTCCTCATTGCCGGGTGGCTGGGCTCCCTGTCGGTTCGCCAGACGTTATACCCCTTGCAGCAAATCCGCCAAAGCACCCAGCGGATTGCCTCGGGCGAGTTCGGACATGTCACCCGTATTGACAACGCCCCCTTGGAACTACAGGACCTGAGCGGAGCCATTGATCGCATGTCGGAATCTATTCAGGGGCTATTTGCCCAGGAAAAAGCCCTGTCCCAACAAATGCGGCGATTTGTGGCCGACGCCTCCCATGAACTGAGAACTCCGCTGACCGCCATCACCGGGTTTCTTGACCTAATGTCAAACGGCGAGCTCTCCCCGGAAGAAACCGAGCGGGGGTTGTCCGCCATCCGGGTGCAGGGGCAGCGTATGGGCCGCCTGGTGAATCAACTGCTAACGTTGTCGCGCATGGATAGCGCCCCCTCCACTCATTTAGCCTTGACGCCCGTCCGCCTCGACCAGTGGGTCCGCGAATTGGCGCCAGAAATTCGCACCTTGACCAACCCCAGAACCATTCATATCGCAGCCGATCCGGTAAGCGCCAGCATCGACCCGGACAGACTAACAGAGGTGTTGGTTAATCTTCTGGACAATATCCGCCACTACACTCCACCCGACGCGGAAGTGGCCATTACCATCGCCCAGCAAGATCAGCGCGCCATCCTGCAAGTCGTGGACACGGGGCCGGGAATTTCCGAAGAGGACCTCCCTCATATTTTTGACCGCTTTTATCGCGGGGATAGAGCCCGCACATCCCAATCAGGAGGCAGCGGACTAGGCCTTTCCATCGTACGAAGCCTCATCGAAGCCCAGGAGGGTTCAATTCGCGTGGAGTCCGTACACCCTCATGGCTGCCGCTTCATCGTGACTCTTCCCGCCATCACGCCCTAATCCAATCTTCAGCAAAAGTGCCATTTTTTTCGCGCAAGCCGGGCACACTAGCGGACGAATACGCGAAAGAGGTGGTTCCCATGAAACGATTAAAGCTCGCAATCGCTCTTGGAAGCGCAGGCATAACCCTGGCGCTGTCCTTTCCCGCAGCCGCGAAAAGCCGCTTGCCCCTTTGGGATCACGGCTTTGAGGTGGTTAAGACCGTCACGCCTTCCACACTGACCATTCAGCATCCCTCCGGGATTGAACAAAAATTGGCGGTCAGCAACATTTCCGTACAAGCCGCCATCTACCCGGCCAGCGCGGGAATTTTACGGCCTGGCGAAGCGGTCACCGTGTTTCAAGAGCCGCAAACATCACCCTTAGTGATTGTGCACCCGGCAGCCTTTGGAACGTTGGAGAAGTCAGGCAGCATGTGGAGCCTCAAATCGAAGCATCACGGCACCCAGGCCCTAGTCACCTCCAATCCCGAGCTGCTGGGAATGCGCAAATGGGAATCGGGCGCGAAAGTGATGGCATTCGGGCAAGTGGTTGAAGGCAGCAAAATCAACGCGGTGGCCCTGGCAGCCGCCCCTCTGGTGGCGCGATCCACCGTCAAGAGCATCTCCCCGGATTCCCTCACACTGCAGTCTGACCAATATGGCGCCCTCAACTACTCGTTTAAGGCGGTGCCAATACGATTCCGGCAACACTTTCGTGCACTGTCTCCGGGGCAATCGGTCATCGCCAATCTTAACCCGCTCAACCGGCAGGTGTTAATGGTATGGCCCGACCATATGGAGCGGTGGGCCCACACCTTGGAACGGGGAAGCGCGGGGCAAGTGGTGGCGGTCTCGCCTACCGATATCACCCTGACCAATCATCTTGGGACCATTACCATCCCTCTCAACAAACAAGCCACCCTTCAATGGGAAGGACACAAGGATGCCAAAATCTCGCAACTCTCTCCCGGCACCCGCATTATCGCCGTGCGGGAGCGCGACGGCCAATTGCGCATTGTGGTGATGAAAAAATAGCTAGAGGCCGCCTCAACCCTGAGGCGGCCTCTCTCCGCTTTGACGCCACGGTCGCGCTATCTTACGCGCGACGACTCACATGGTCAAAATCAGCTTTCCTAAGACGCCGTGATTTTCCATTTGCTCATGAGCCTGATCCGCCTGCTCCAAGGGGAAACTGTTGTCTATCACCGGGATTAACGTCCCCCGCGAAAACAGGGGCAAAATTCGAGGCAGTATGGAGGCATTCCCCATAAAGGCGCCTAACAAAGTAACCCGGCTGCGAAACAACTTAGCCAAATCAAAAGCCACTTGGCCGCCGGTGGTAGACCCTACCGTTACCACCACGCCGCCCCTGGTCACAGAACTCACGGATTGCATAAAACTTTCGCGGCCCACCGAATCCACCACGATATCCAGTCCCCGACCTTGCGTCAGACTCATTACGGAATCGGACAAGTCATCACCGCTGTTGTAAATCAATACGTCGTCCGCCCCATACTTGCGCAGTTTTTCCGAACGGCTCTGGCTGCGGGTTACCGCCATTACCCGCAATCCCCGCAGCTTGGCGAGTTGCAAGGTGGCCAGACCCAATCCCCCGGTGGCGCCCCAGAGCAGCATGGTTTGACCAGGAAGCGCATGCGCCCTGACCAAAAAATCTTCCGCGGTCACGTAAGGGATGCCAATGCTGGCCGCTTCCGCAAAAGTTAGTCCCCCGGGCATCGCCACCAAATTTTCCTCGGGCACCACGGCATACTCCGCGTAAGTCCCGTCAAATATGCGGAACTTGCGGCAGGCGGGATGATTTCCACTGGTGCAGGCCACGCAGGTGCCGCAGCTAAGCCCAGGATTTATCACCACTTTTTGCCCCACCGACCAACTGGCCACCCCGGCGCCAATGGCGTCAACCTCCCCTGCCCCATCACTACCAGGGATGAGAGGCTGCGAGAACGGCCCGGTGCTTCCACGCCGAACCCAAATATCGCGATGATTAACCCCGGCGGCCCGAAGCCTCACCCGCACCTGTCCCACCCCGGGTTCCGGAACATCCACCTCTTCATAGCGCAATACCGAAATATCGCCAGGCTCATGAATGCATATGGCCTTCATGCCTTCACCGACCTTCCCACATATCGTTATGCCGCATACCCCGCTCAGCGGCAGGCTTTAGGGTCCAAGCCAGCCGACGGGCATCTTTCCACAATCGCCAGGGACGAAACTCCTCGGGAAAAATGGGCCAATCCCAATGTAAAAGCTCAGGGGCTTTAATATACGCCAAGAACGCCAAGGGAACATCCGCCCGCGGCCCTGTCAAGGACCGCATGGTGCGCTGCAAAGTTAAGCCCCGCTCCGGCTCGTCGGTGGGAAGTCTCCCCTCCCTTTCCACCGACCGCACCACCCACTCCGCCGCCCGAAACAACTGATCAGACCCATAGGGCGGCCACAGCTTTTCAGAAGCTTCCCAGCGCCGGGGCGCCCCCACATAGCCGATGGGGATCTGGGCACTCGCGGGCAGATTTATCGACTTCGCCAACCCATAAAGAGCCTCAGCCGCCGACAAAAAGCCATCCTGCAAAGCCATAGGACCCCATCCTTGCCCCTGAACAGCCGCAAGAATTTCGGAGCGTGCCGCCAGAATTGAGCGACGGGGCTCAACCTTGCCACGGAGTGTTTCACTATCACACCATTCGAGATCGAAGTGGCTAATTTCCTGCAAATATTTTTCAAAACTGCGCATGGCCTCGATTTGTTCCTGCTTCGCGCGCAGCGGGGCGGGAATGACCGGATTGCGGGTGCGACCCTTAAAAAAATTTACCGCGTCCCAAAACTCGCGGGTCACTAATTCGGTGGGATGCACCATCACCATAAAATCACCGGCGGCGTCCTGTCGTTCTTCCACCAACGCCAAGGCCTGATTGAGATTTCCGGGAAGTCCCAGTCCGAAGGGCCGGGGATTGACAACCGGGAAGGAAAAAAGCAAGACCTCGCCCAGCCAATAGGGGCCGGGCAAATCGACGACATAACTATTAAACGAATCCGTAAAATAGGTGCCTATCCCTACCCGCGGCAATGCTTCAAGCGCTTCTGGAACCCAATTTCCCCCTGGCTGGGTAAAATATCGGGGAGGCTTCACCTGGCGGGCCACCGCTTCCACGCCGGGACCCTCGCGCTCGATAAAGCGGGCCATTCCCTCCTCGTAATCGAGAGAGGCCAAGTCTTCCGCCAGAGTGGGATGCTCGCTGTGGCTCCAGGAATGAAATCCCAACGCCTCTTCGCCCGCCAAGGCGGTTAAAACATCCTTTCGCCCGTGTTCGGCTAAGGCATTGGCCTTTTTGCCCACCACCCCATATGAGCCCGGGATTCCGCTTTTATGCATAGACCCCAACATATGAAGAAGAGCGTCATCCGATTCCGGCGTGAGATAGTCCTCCACGTCAAAACGGATGAGACCGCGGGCGCTCAGCGACAACACCCCCTGACGCTGAGGCAGCCTTCATAAAGCCGCACATAGCGCTGCGCCTCTTGCTGAATGGAATAACGGGAAACAATCTGGCGGCGGGCCGCGGCCCGGATTGCCGCCATTTTGACCGGATGAGCTTGGATATAATTCATTTGATCAATAAAATCGGATTGGTCATGGAACAGCAATCCGGTCTGGCCCGGCGAAACCAAGGCGCGATTTCCGGCGATATCACTAACCAGCACCAGCGCGCCGCAGGCCATCGCTTCCATAATGGCGTTCGAGACGCCTTCCACCGCAGAAGTGTTGAGGAAAATATCCGCGCACCGGTACCATGAGGGCATCTCTTCGCGGGAACGGTTTCCTACCAGGTGAACCCATTCCCGGCCCTGCGCCTTCATGGCCACGCGATCCCACTCGCCCGTCTCGCGCACCGGTCCAGCTATAGCCAGTTGATAGTCGAGACCGCTTTCCTGCCGTAAAGCATCCACCAGGTCAATAGCCCAGGACGACCGTTTGACGGGACGCACGCCCCCAGCCACTAAAATAAGAGGGTGGGCACATTCTGCGTTAGGACCTTTAAGATCAAAATGCTCAACATCAACGGAGGGAGGAATAACCATAACCCGGTCGGCCCAATCGGAGGCATTGCGCAAAAGGTGGCTGCGGGCATCGTCGGTAAATACCACCTGAAAGCGAATAGATTCTAGCCTCTGCCTTTGCCCGGCGGGATCGGCGACCCAATCCTGCCATAAATCGGTACCTGTCCAGGTAGCCACAATCTGTTCGGGATTTACGCCGTCTTCCACCAAGCGCGCGCCCACCCGCGTCGCGTTCCAGGCGTGATAGACATCATACCCGCGAATGCCCGACTGATATAGCAAAACGTCCGCTTCATAGCCTTCTTGCATGAGACCGAGTTGCATCCGCTGTGCCGAAATGTTGTTTCCGCCCGTTGGGGGCGTATCCTCGGGAATAATTAGAGCGATTCGCATGCGCCTCGTCCTTTCTTGCTGCCCTATGAGATAGCGGATCCGTTGGAAACCGCGAAGTCAGGTCGCAAAAGAACCACCGCACCATCTTCCGTCGTAGCACCTAAAACCAATACTTCAGAGTTGACGGAAGCAACCTGGCGTGGCGGAAAGTTTAATACGGCCACCACCTGCCGCCCGATCAAATCATCGGGTTGATAATAATGGGTAAGTTGCGCCGAAGACCGTTTTGTGCCGCTTTCGCCAAAATCAATGACCAGGCGATAGGCGGGTTTTTTGGCCTTTCCGTTAAGCGAGGCCTCAATAATGGTTCCAACCTTTACCTCATACCGAAAAAATCCTTCCACCGATTCATAAGCCACAGACTCGCGTCCTCCGCTACCCATCTTCCAATATTTTATCAAATCGTCCGTGACGGAATACTTCCTCCGGCACATACAAGCGCCGCACTGGCCGATGATCGGCGGCAATAGCCTGAATGGGCTTTGACACGCTGGATACCTCCGTCATCTCACCATTATCCTTGTCATACAGCCAAATGGCGCTTTCCGAATTGGGCTCCTGGCCATTCCCTAAATAATAATCATAATAAATAGTGCCGGTTTCGTCGACTAGGCAATAATAGTCAGGGTCATAGCCGAGTTCCACCACCAGCTTTTTCACATCATCCAGGCGGGGGTCGCGGCTGGCGGGCCAAGGCGCCTCTTTAAACAGCCGCCGATCCAAAAAGCGGCTGGATAAATCCTTCAAGACAGGGTCATCGCCATCTTGCCACAATGAGAACGCGTTGAATAAGGCGGAATCATCCAACCGCAAATACTGAGTCAGACTGACCCGTCCTTTTAAAAAGGCACGCAATGCCGGTTGAGTCAAAGCCGGTTCACGACCACGCGCGATGAGGGACTTGGCCCGCACCAAAAGGGCATGCAGCAGCACCTCGCCGGCGCGGCTGACAGAATGAAAATAAACTTGCCAGTACATAAAATAACGCGCCAACAGATAGGCCTCAACCGTGTGAATTCCGCTTTTCCGCACCACCAGGCGGTCGCCCCGAGGCTGAAGCACCCGGATGATGCGGGCCAAATCAAATGTGCCATAATCCACCCCGGTGGCAATGGAATCGCGCATGAGATAGTCCAGCCGGTCAGCGTCCAACTGGCCGCTCACCATGGAGACAATGAGGCGGTTGGGGGAGGACTTGTCAATAATGGCGGCCACTTCTTCGGAGAGACCGGGCGAGGCGGCCTCCAGCACCTGATGCACCTCGGTGCTTGGATCGCGAATAATGGCCACGCTCCACCGTTCATGCCGCACTTCCATCAATTTTTCCAGGGCATGGGAAAACGGAGCATGACCGATATCATGCAGCAATCCTGCCGCCAAGGCCAGGCGGTCGTACTCATGCGGCCACGGATAATTATTGCGGTCAAATGCCCCAATCATTTGCCGCACCACTTCATAAACCCCGAGCGAATGCGAAAAACGGCTATGGTCACCGCCAGGGTAGGCAAAGTAGGTCGCCCCCAATTGGCGAATGCGTCTTAGCCGCTGCATTTCCCGGGTATTGATAAGATCCCAGACCACCGGGTCATGCACATAGATATATCCGTGCACAGGGTCCTTTAAGACCTTCTCGTCCTCGCTCATCCGCACGGAATTCGCACCTCCCCACCAGGACTCCGCAAGCGGTAGATCCCCGCCCGACACCCCGTTCTCTCTTGCTTCCTCCGACCATAGTAGCACGAGAGAGGACGGCTCCTGTAGAATAGATGTACGACATTACCCACCTGGGGGTACCCTATGGATCCAACCAAAATTGGCATTGACCAAGATTTCTTTTTGAAAACGTTCGCGGCCCTGGCCGAAATCGGTCGCGACCCGAATGGGCAGGGATATCAGCGCTTGGCCTGGTCGCGGGCGGAGCGAGAGGCTCACCGCTGGTTTCGCAACCAATCCGAACAACTCGGCTTTGAAGTGTGGACCGATCACGCCGGCAACAGTTTTGCCGACTTTTCCCCTCTCGCGGATAGCGAGGTGCCAGCCCTTACGATTGGCTCGCATCTCGACACCGTCCCCTATGGAGGTGCCTTTGACGGAGGACTCGGAGTCGTGGCGGCCCTAACCGCGGCCAAGGCCATTCGCGACAGTGGCGTCCCTTTCAAGCGCCCCTTGCGCGTGGCCGCGTTTACCGACGAGGAAGGGCCACGCTTTGGCACAGGACTGTTAGGCTCCAAAGCGGTTAGCGGCGCCCTTGACATGGATCTGGTGCGGCAAGCCCAAGACGTTGACGGCATACGACTGCAAGACGCCATGGCGGAATTTGGCTGCGATTTGGAATCGCTTCCGCTGGTGCGACAGACCTTAAAACGTTTTTACGGATATATTGAGCTCCACATTGAGCAAGGCCCGCGGCTGGAACGGGCGGGGCTGCCGCTCGCCGCCGTGACCGCGGTGACCGGCATTCGCCAGATACGGCTCACTTTTCAGGGAAAAAGCAACCATGCCGGCACTACCCCAAAAGAGGATCGGCAAAATACCCTACGGGCGGCAGCCGAAACCATCGCCCAATTTAGCGCCTACGTCGACGCCACCGACAATCTGGTGGCTAACCCGGGACGGGTGCAGGTTCATCCCAACGCCACCAACGTGGTTCCGGGAGAAACGCGGCTGGACTGGGACATCCGCTCTCCTGATCCCCAACTCTTAGACCAGGCTACGCGAAAGCTGGCGCAATTAGCGCAGGCGGCAAGCGCGCCATTTCACATCGTCAGTGAAGATAAAATTTTTCATGATGTGCCCCCTTGCCCCCTCAATGAAAAGTGGACTGGGATTATTGAAGCCTCCGCGAAGGTGCTAAATCTTCCCATCACGCGGCTAGTTTCCTGGGCGGGTCACGATGCCGGCGTTTTAGGACGGGTCATTCCCTCCGCCATGATTTTTGTCCCAAGCCGCGACGGAATCAGCCATGCACCCGAGGAATTTTCCAGCGACGCCGCCATGCTGGAGGGAACCCGGCTCTTGACCCAAACCACTCTTGCCATACTGACCGAGAGGAGGGCTGAGTAAGGTGCGCGCCACCATCTATGCGCCTGACGCCGCCGTGGTCGATGGCCGCGTTTTACGGAACCCCGGTTTATTAGTGGATGACCGCGGCGTTATTCAGCATCTGGACAACGTCAGCGCGCTTACAACGGAATTTCCTGAGGCCACACCCGTTAGTTTGTCAGGAGAAATGCTGCTGCCGGGAACCATTAACGGCCACAACCATGCCTTTCAGGTACTGATGCGCGGCATGGGAGAAGATCTGGATTTTATGCGTTGGCGAAGCCAGGTGCTCTACCCCGTGTCGGAACGCCTGACCCAGCAAGAAATCTACGATTCCGCCCGTCTCGCTTATTGGGATATGCTGCGCCACGGCATTACCGCCGTTGCCGATTTTTTCTACCTTAACGACCAAGGGTGCGAAAACGCTCTTGCCATTGCCCGGGCGGCGCGTGATGTCGGCATCCGCCTTTTGTTGGCGCGCACGTTTTATGACTGGGAAGGCGCGCCGCTGCGCTATCGCGAAACCCCACAGGCCGCTCACGACAATACCTTGCTGCTGGCAAAACGCCTCAGCCAGGAAAACCTCGATCCCTGGGTGACACTTCATGTTGCCCCCCATTCTCCCCATGGTGCCTCCAAAGAAATGGTGGAGTCGGCAGTCGCCACGCAAAAGGAACTCAACACCTATTTGCATATTCATGTGGCGGAGGGCCAATACGAACGCGAGGCGATGCTTTCACGCGATGGCCAAACCCCCATCCAGTGGTGTCAAGCGGCAGGGGCACTCGGAGAAAAAAGCTTGGCTATTCACGCGGTATGGACCGACGAGAACGACTTGGAGATATTGCGGCAATCACGTGCGGCGGTTGTTCACAACCCCGCCAGCAACATGATTTTAGGCGATGGCATCGCGCCCGTGATAGAGATGCTGCGCCGCGACATCCCTGTCCTTTTAGGCACTGACGGCGGCTGCACCAACGACCGCCACTCCATTTTCGACGACATGCGTATGGCGGCGCTGCTGCAAAAAGTTCGAATGACTGACGCCAGCGTGATTGACGCCAACACGGTTTTTGCCATGGGAACCTCGGTAGCCAGCCACGCTTTGGGGCTGAACGGCGGGAGGCTGCTGCCGGGGGAATCTTTTGATGCCGTCAGCGTTAGCCTTGATGACCCCTCCCTGCTGCCTGGGCCCGCCAATCTGGGACATATTGTCTACGCCATGGCTGATACCGCCATTAAAAGTGTCTATGTAGGGGGGGAACGCGTCATTCATGAGGGCCGCCCCACCCGCTTTGACCCAAATCCGCTCATCCAATGGTCGAGAAATTGGCAGACGACATAGAGTTAAGTACTTGTGGGAACTGGCCCCCGAATTGGGGGCCTTTTGCTATCACGGCGTGAAGCGCCAGTCCAGGCGTATCGGCACACGGAGACCCATACACTGAACCGCGAAATTTGAGGTTTAGCGCCGCTTGCCGGGGCCGCCGCGGCCGCGCCGCAGCATCCCCATTGTCATTCCTATTCCCAACACAATGATGAGTCCGCCGATTTCCGGAAGATAGAGCCTCTGGATGTTGGGGATAAGGCGGGAAACACCAATCACCAGCAATCCCGCCGCAATAAGCATGGAGGCCCGGTTCATTCGACCCAAAAGGCCCAAAACAATCCCGGCCGCCCCCACCACGGTTTCTAAAATACCAAAAGCCAGACTATGCAAGCCAGCCACTCCATCCCCCAAATTATTTGTATCAAGGTTCGCGACCCAGGCCATATTCACCTGCTAATCGCCACACTCATATCATGAGCATGGTTTACCCCAGTTACACCATTTTGCCAGACCTGGCCAAAGAAGTGATGTCATGCAACACCCGCGCCCGTCCCCGTCAAACCCCGGGCAGCGCCGCAATCCATTATGGCTGCTGCTCCTCACCGTAGGCCCAGGTGTTTTAGGGCTCGCCGCCGACAACGATGCCGGCGGAATGTTGTCTTATGCCGTCACCGGCGCCGCCCATCATCTCCTCTGGTTCGTGGCCGCACTCCTCATCATGGCGCCCTTAACCTATGTGGTGCAAGAAGCTGCCCTGCGGGTGGCCTTCGCGACCCACAAACCTTATGGAGAAGTGATTCGCGAAAGAATGGGACGCCATTGGTCCCGCCTTAACGGCGCCGTGCTGCACATTCTTAATCTCGTCATTTTAACCACCGAATTCTTTGGCATGGCCATGGGCGAGAACATGATTGGCATCCCCTGGAGCATGGCCGTTCTTTTGGCCTTCGGCATTGTTTTGGCTGTGACCTCCTGGACCCGCTATCAATCGGTGGAGCGCATGCTGCTCGCTGTTTCAGTCTTGAACCTCATTTTTGTCCCCGCCGCCCTCATGCTGCACCCGGCGACGGGAGCCTGGCATCTGGCTCTGGCGGGAGGATGGACCCCCAATATCAGCTTTCTTATGCTGTCATTGGCGGGCAACGCCATGGCTCCCTGGATGATTTACTGGCAACAGAACGCTGTGTGGGCAGGGCAGGTGCGCACCCTCAAGGCTGGCCGCAAGGATATTATGCTGGGCGTTGTCGCCCAGATTATCATGGCCACGGTGGTGCTGGTTATTGGCGGCCTCACCCCGCATCAAGGCCGCGCCGCGCAAAACGCCATTCAGTGGATTTTTGCCAGCGATGGGGCTTGGGCTGGAGACTTGTTTGGGCTGGGCATTTTTAACGCCGGGTTTCTTGCCGCCTGCACCATCTCCCTATCCTCCGCCTGGATGGTGCGGGAAGTCTGGGTTTCGGGGGAGCATGCCCGCCAGGACGTGCCTACCCGCGGCGGATTCTTTTCCCTACATTTAGTCACCTTGGCGGCAGCCGCCCTGGTGGCCCTGACCGCCAGCGTGCCCAGCGGCACATTGGCCCTATGGGCGCAAGCGCTCGGGGCCATGTGGATGCCTGTCAGCCTCGTCACATTGGGAATTGTCGCCCGGGACCGACGCACCATGGGTCTTATGGCCATTCGCTGGCGTCGCCAGTTGGGGCTGGCCGCCATCACCGCCCTATTTTTGACTTTGGCCCTTTTAGCCTTTGTTACGGCCTAGCCACCCCAGCCCGGATAAAATCTATTTCTTCGCCCTGGGATTTTCCGGTATCATAGAATTAACGCCTATCGCAATGGAGGTTTTCATGCCAGAAACAAAACTCGAACAAGCCTTATCGCATCTTCAATCGTACCGCTCCCAACATCTCCAGGAATTGCAGCAATTCTTGCGCATACCTAGTGTATCGGCATTGAGCGCCCATAAGGCGGACGTGGCGGCGGCGGCCGAATGGCTGAAGCAGCGACTCTTCAGCGCCGGATTTGAAAACGCCAAAATCGAACCCACCCCGGGGAATCCCGTGGTCACGGCATCCAGCGCCATTCATCCTCATCGTCCTACCGTGCTGGTTTACGGGCATTATGACGTCCAGCCGGTCGATCCGCTGGAATCCTGGCACCATGGCCCATTTGAACCAACCATAGAAAACAATATTCTTTATGCCCGTGGAGCCAGCGATGATAAAGGGCAGGTATTCATGCAGTTGATTGCCGCCGAGGCTTGGCAAAAAACCGGAGAACTTCCCGTCAATCTTAAAAGATCGGAA
>JAJYTS010000135.1 GCA_021792935.1 Bacillota bacterium
TGGGCCAAGTCTTTTGCTTAGAACGGACGGTCACGCACGTCAAACCCCAGCGCGTCTCGCATGAAGTGGTTGTGGGGCTGACGAGTCGCGGTCCCGATCGGGCAACGCCTCAGGATCTCCTCCGCTAATGCGGTCCCGCGTCCAAAAACCGCGGGGGTGTCGCGAATATCCGCGGCGCCGGGGAATGGGAACCTGGGCAGCGACAAGCGCTGCACTCCAGGAACCAAACAAGCGGCGCCCTGCAGCCAAGAGCCGGCTATCATCGCTTTGCACCGCTTGCGCATTGACCGGCAAGCTGGACCGATAGCGCGCCTGAATCGCCTCGATCACGCGTTCGACCGACCATTGTTGCCTCTGACTGCCCGATGACATGATAGAAGACGGCATGTTGGATTCACACTCCTCGTGGGGGGGGGGGGGCATTACCCCCTTCAAAGAGATTGGTCTGCGTGTTCGCCAATTCATCCGGCCGCAGGCTGTCGACACGGCTTCAAGGAGGGGCTACCGCCCGAATTACGACCGGGGAGGGCTCAACGTGTCACATAAGGGGTATGGCAACGATTCCTTTTCAGAACTATCACTAGCCACTATCTGGTAATTTCCGGCTCACAACTCGATCGCCCTGAGGATTTGGGCTCAATAACTGAGAAATGAAGCCCTTATCGGATGGAAATCTGAGGGTGTCCTGGCGTCAGGTTCGGGTTTACTCCTACTTGGCTGCACTGAAAGCGTGAAATTTACCAAAAACTAGATCAGGGCGGGACGTTAACGAATCGTTGCGATACCCCTGAAAGAGGTGGTCTCCTTCTCCGTCCAAAAAGTTGCGTGGATGGGCCAAAGCTCACACGGTATGGGGCCTCCTGATCGTGGCTCACAACCTCTTAAAGCAAGCGACCCCCGCCTGTTAGGAGCGAGGGGCACTCGACTTTCATCGGGGTCCGCCCTAGTCATTCGTGCGCTTGAGCGGGGCAGGCCCTTAATCCACAGCGATTAATTACGGTTGTGCCGACCCGCGACGATACGGGGGAAGACAGGCAGCCAGGATGCTCACTACCGCTGCGGGCAAAAAGGGCCAGTCTATCCCAAACGAAGCTACTAAAATTACCACAACGGCTGCTCCGAAGCCACCCAATAGAAGACGCTTTCGACGATAATAAAACAAAATCCCGGCGAGTACGACAGCAAGCACCAACACCAGCGGAGTCAAAACAAACGAGGCGACTCCCGTACTCAGCAGGTATGAGAGAGACTGGCACGAGGAACCCTGGACAGTGCCCGTACAACTCGTCCCCGCGCCTCCGGGCACAAACCAGAGGTAAGCGGTAGCAGCAATAGTTAAAATCCCGGCACTAGCAGCCAACCAATCTGACGGATAATGTAGCCGGGCTCTTAAGGTGACATCCAAGCATTCCACCTCCTTTATCTAAATTATAGAGCCGACTATTCTAGTGTGATACAGATACGCTCGAACAGATCCCTAACAACCGCCACCAGCACACATAAGGGAAGTCAAGGCGGGACGCATTCAGTCGACCGACCTAAGATTCATAGAACGCCGTTTACCATATTTAGCCGACACCACCACTAGTCATCGTGTAGTACCCAAGATATCCGTAACATCCGCCCGAAGCATAGGTATTTCTCCCCATTAACCGTGCCATATTGATATCCGTCCGCTTCGTTGTTGACAACATGGATGTACGTGTCCCCCTTAACAGAGCACGTCGGTACGTAGTTTCCGAATGCATTGTTCTGGAACATTTCACTCGTCGCCGCTGATCCAACTTGGGATCCGCCCAGGTCTTGATAATAGACGTTCAACGTTGTATTGTACGTGAACCAACCGTCGTTCGAGTACCACCAGCTATAGCGAGAACCCGTAAGATTACTTACAGAGTTGCCGTTATAATCGAAATTTACCGTATCTTTTACGATTGCAAGGGATAATTGGAGTGGATCGTGCCATACCACCTCATGGTACCCGGATGTCGACGCGGTGGATGCCGTAGTTGCCGTACCATTAGTGACCCCGTTCGTCCCCGACGGAGCGCCAGTAGTCGAATTTTGGGATCCGCCTTGAGGCAGGTTAGCTAGCGATGCAGTCGTAGGCACACCAACCTCTAAAAGCTGAGTGTGCGATTGCGGGTTGATGCCGACTTCGATGGAAGCTATCGTCTCGCCAGGCGGCGCTTCCGTTGCAAAGGGATACGAATACTGTCCATTACTTTGCAACACGCCATTCACAACATAATATTCAGGATTGGTTAATTGCAGGGGCACATTTTGGTTGTCAATAGCAATTGCTCCACTTTCGCCGAGATATGAACTCTCTGACGCGACGGCCTGTACGTTGCTCTGTATTCCAACATAGACCGGAGCACTTGCGGCCAACGCGCCGGGAGAGATTGCAAGAAACCCAAGCATCGCTGCCGCCGTCACAGCGGAAACCATTCGCGTGTGCATCTTATTCGACCTCCATTTCTGGTGTAGAGGCGTACATCACCTCTCATGAGAAGTTCGACGGCACCCAATAACTTCCTGCTTAGCCCAAACTATTTGTGGAATATTGCCTCAATCAAACAAATACCCTTGCGTGTCCGCGTGACGTGTACTCTAATCTGACGTCAGGATGCTCCCAAAAATCCCGTCCGATTAGCATCGACTCTCTTATTT
>JAJYTS010000136.1 GCA_021792935.1 Bacillota bacterium
GGCGTGCTAAGTCTGTTGTTCTTTATTCTGTACTGGGTTGTCTATCGCGACCCTAATGAAACTCGCATTTCATCACAAGAGGCGGAACTTCTGGCACAAGGCGGAGCGCAGGAAAGCGGAGAGGCAGCGGGCAATGTGTGGGAGAACGTTGGTTACATCATCCGTCAGCGCAAGGTCTGGGGACTCACTTTAGGATTCGCCGCCTATGGGTACTCGTTCTATCTATTTCTGACATGGCTTCCGGGCTATTTGGAAACGCAAATGCATATGAGCATACTGAAAACCGGGTGGTATACGGCTGGTCCCTGGCTGGTTGCCACCATCACGGATCTGGTTATTGGCGGATGGTTGGTCGACCGGTTGGTTAAAAGCGGCCGCGACCAGACGCGGGTGCGCAAGACAGTGCTGATAGTGGGAATGATTTTGGGTCTGGCCGTGATTCCGGCCGCTTTTACCCATAACGCCACCGGCGCCGATATATGGATTGCGATTGCGCTGGGTGGACTGGCATTTTCGGCACCCGTGGGCTGGTCAATTCCTGCCCTCATCGCGCCTAAAGGGATGGTTGGCACCGTCGGTGCGGTCATGAACTTTATCAACAACGTCATGGGCATCCTGGCTCCGATTGTTACCGGGTTTGTCGTCCAGTTTACCGGTTCATTCGCGGGTGCTTTCCTGGTTGCCGGGATTGTGCTTATACTGGGAATTATTTTCTATGTGGTGATGTTAGGCAAGATCGAGCCCATACCATCCCCCGCCCCCCGGCAGGATGCGGCTTTGAACGCGTAAAAAAGAGCGGAGGCTGACATTCATTGCCTCCGCCTAATTTTTTATAAACCGGGAGGGTGCTTATGAACCAACAAACTTGCGTCATGGGTGTAGATATTGGCACCACCCGCTTAAAGGTGTCAGCCTTTTTAGGGGATGGCACCACGATTGCCGCCCGCACCCATGATATTGCCATGGAATATAGCGAAAGCGGGGGAGCTGCCCAGGATATTGACGCCATCTATGACGCGGCGGTCGCCCTGATGCTTTCCGTTGTGAGAGAGGCTGAAACCCAACGAATTCGCGTTGGGGTGGTGGGAATTAGCGCCGCCATGCATAGTCTTGTGCCGCTGGCTGCCGACAATACCCCCCTCAGCTTGGCCATGACCTGGCTGGATCGCCGGGCCACGGATGAGGCCCGCCAATTGCAGAGCACGGATTTTGGCCAACAGCTGTACCTGCGCACGGGAGTCCCGGTTCACGCCATGACACCCCTATCCAAGATTAAATGGCTGGCCGCCCAGCATCCGCAAATTTTTAGCCGAGCGGCGCGATTTGTCTCGATAAAAGAGTACCTCTGGTATCGATGGTTCCATGCATGGGAAGTTGACGTCTCGATGGCAGGGGCAACCGGCTTTTTCAACTTGGCGCGGCATGATTGGGACGCGCAGGCGCTGGCCTATGCGGGGATTCATTCTTCTCAGCTGTCGCGCATCGTCGATACGCGACTCGTGAGGCAGGGGACGATGGAGCCGCGGTTTCAAAATACGCCCTTGGAACGGGACATCCCCTTCTGTGTGGGCTCGACCGACGGACTGCTGGCTACGTGGGTCGCCACCGCCTTGAAGCCGGATGTGGCGGGGCTAAGCGTGGGCACCAGTCTGGCTGTCCGCTGGTATAGCCCCGAACCTGCCGTCGACAGCGACACTCGCGTCTTTTGCTATCCCTTAAGTCGCGGTTCATATGTGGTGGGGGCTCCCAGCAACAATGGCGGCATCGTTCTTGACTGGATGCTCCACCATTTGTTTTCCCCGGCCGCTGCCGGTGAGGAGGACTTGCAGCGGCTATTGCGCCTGGCCCGCGATGTCAATGCGGACCGTCTCTTTTGCGTACCCTATATTTCCGGAGAACGCGCTCCCTTCTGGAATGACCAGGCCTCCATGTCTTTGGTGGGGTTGACCTTGCGGCACCGTCGGCGCCACATTGTCAGGGCCACCGTGGAGGGAATTCTCTTCAACGCCTATTGGATCTGGTCGCTTACACGTCCCACCCATCGTACCTTCAGCCACATTGTGGTGTCGGGAAGATTATTTTCGTTTCCGTGGATAGCGCAAATTTGCGCGGATTTATTCGGCCTTCCCCTGGAAGTGAGTGAGGATAATGATCAGGCGACCTTAGGCGCCGCGTTGTGGGCGGCCAATGCGGGAGAACCCACCTCCTTTTCCCCCATCCCGACAGTCAAAACAATGATGCCGCACCAGGACGCGCACACCATCTGGATGAAAAAATACGCCGAGTACCGGCAACTATGCCAACAGTTGAAAGTGGAGGCCGCGCCGCCGGAGAATGGATCCTTGTAGGCGGCTAGGGTCCCCCCGTCCATAACATTGCCTCTGAGGGGAGTTTTAGTACACTAGAAGTGAGGGTGTCACGCGGAATTAGCCGATATCGGCACGAGACATGATTAGCATTCCACGGCATCCCGCAACCCCGCGATGGCGGCAGGAAGGGTCGGAAGTCCCCCATGGGCAAACGAGTGCGCATACAAGAGGTCGCGGCCCGCGCCGGGGTCTCCGTCACCACGGTTTCGCGATATCTTAATCATCGATATGAGGCGATGAGTGATGATACCCGGCGCCGCATCGCCGGTGTTATTGACGACTTGG
>JAJYTS010000137.1 GCA_021792935.1 Bacillota bacterium
AATCAGCCAGTGGTGATTGGGTGTTGGGACCATTCGCGGGGAAGCCGGCTTGTACTCGGATTGGAGTCGGGCGAGGAGTCGTGGGTCAGGGGCTTCAAAGCGGCCAAAGCCTTGTAGTAGAAGATGTGGCAACCTATCCCGGACATATAACCTGTGACGCGGACTCAAGGTCAGAGGTTGTGGTCCCCGTGTACGCTAATAGCCAAGTAGTGGCAGGATTGGATGTAGATAGCCCATTTGTAAGGCGCTTTCAACCCTCTGACGTTGAGTTATTGGAACTTGTATGTCAACGCTTGGGTGCCAGCTGGCAAAATAGCCGATGGTATTAGAGGTCTTGGCGCAAAGCAAATGTGGTTAAAAAAGTTTGAACAGTTTTCCTAAATGTTGGACAATTTTATCTAACCGTGTAAATTTAAAACGTGAAGCATCAATTGGCCGGATGAATCTCATAGGCTGCGGGGCATTGCGGACTGGCATAAGCCTCCCGTGTCTGGGGGCTTGTGCCAATCCGCTAAGCTAAAGCCTCAGGGCTAACTAAGGTGACAGTACTGCCATATAGCGTTAGCGCTGACGCCAATAAATACTATCCTTACGCCTTTTGGCGTCTTCCCAGTAGGACTAAGATGGCGGCTGCTCCACAGGCGGCCGCACTAAGGGCCAGCCCACCACGCGCTGTAGTTCGTTGAGATATCCAACCCACCATAGGCCCGCCTACCAGCGTTGTGCCCATAATGGCGACAGTAAAGAGCGCCATTACTCGGCCGCGCATACCCGGAGCACTTAGCATTTGTACGTGAGCGGCCGCACCTGCGAGAAAGAGCCCCGCTGCCACGCCGAGTAGGGCTACACCCCACGCAATGACACCACGCGGATCTGGAATTAAGACAGCGTAGGCACCGCCCAGCAATAGGGCATATGCTCCTACCTTAAGTTCGGTTGTCGGAGGGCGGTTCGCCACGCGGAGGGACCCGATTATCATCCCGACGCCGAGGTACGACATTAACCGTCCGTAGGCCGCTGCGCCGGCATGAAGGGATTGGACGGCCAGCAGCGTGACGAGCAACTGAAAATTTGTCCCGAACGCCCCCACAATGGCCACCATCAGCAGGGCTACTCGGAGTGCAGGATGGTTCCATGCCACTCGAATAGCACTTAGGGTCTGGCCACGAGTCACCGGAGCTATTGGCTCTCGCGCTAGCTGCACTGGGGCCATACCCAATAGTACAGTCACCACCGCCAGGTACGAGATCGCATTGACTATAAAGCATGTCTCAATCCCGGTCGACGCGATAAGCAAGCCGCTAATCGCGGGCCCGACCGCGCGTGCAGACACGTTTACCATGTTGTCAAGGGCGGTGGCATTCGCCACATGAGTTGCGCCCACCATTTCCACGGTAAATGCCTGTCGCCCAGGCCAATCCACCACGTTGACGAATCCTAGCACGAGACTAGCCAGCCATACCATCCAGATTGCGGCGTGTCTAGAGGCGACAACTGCCGCCATCGATAGAGCTAGGATTGCGTACAATGTTTGCGTGGCAACCAATATGTGGCGTTTGTTCCATCGATCCACCAGGACGCCGCCATACGCGCCTAAGATCAACATGGGTGCAAACTGCACGGAGGTACTAATCCCCAGGGCCATACCGGAACCGTGCAGGCGGATAATGAGCCAGTTCTCTGCCACCATCTGCATCCATGTCCCAGTGCAGGAAACGAGCTGGGATGCGAAATAGCGGCGGTATGTCGGAGATGCCAACGAAGCAAACGTATCTTGGACGGTGATTCTGAAACGCGTCAAAGGGGATGGACTGTCCCCATGTGTCATCATGTTGTCGGCCAATCTAAGGGGTGCTCACGCCCTTGCTTGAGCGTCGCTGCCCACCAGACAAGCTCGTTGACGAGATTTGCAACTCTATCCTCACGATCACGTAATCCTGCCGCGGGGTCGTCTAACAGCCGCTGCTGGATGGAAGGGATGAGAAGGGCTGCTTGGATGGGCGCCATGTGTAGTTCACAGGCTACCAGCCGGAGTTGTTCTGCTGCACGGGCTCCACCAGCTTCCCCGCCGTAAGATACGATGGCTACAGGCTTCCGATGCCATTCATCATAGACATGATCCAAGGCGTTCTTAAGAGGGGCCGGATAGCCGTGATTGTACTCCGGGGTAACCCATACGAACCCGTCGCTGTGGCCAACTAGAGTCTTCCACTTGTTGACGGCCTCGACAGGATGGGAGTTGGTGCCGGCTACATATTCGAAGTCAATACATGGGAGGCAGAGTTCAGCTAAGTCTATCAATGTCCAATGCGCTTGCTCGAGACGGCGGGCGTGATCTATAAACCAATCCGCAATGATGCGGCCTCGGCGGCCGTATCGGGTCGATCCCACAATGACCGAGAATTCTAACATGGGTTTCTCCCTTCACGCATAAGGCATGGACACCGGACGGTCTAAGCACACGGCGCCCGATGCTGCGCACCAATCCTGGGAATGCATATGCATGCAATTAAAACACCTGTCGTAGTCACGGCAGTATGATCGGTGCTATCTCCCAATGATTTAGAAGTGACTAGATATCACGCGTGAAGGGTGCGATCTCCTCGACTAGGGCGGCATTTCCAACGGTAACCTAGGGTTATCGAT
>JAJYTS010000047.1 GCA_021792935.1 Bacillota bacterium
GGGAAAAACATCCCCACGCGATGGGGCGACAGCCACCTCCGAGCAGACGAATCCTGTGAGGACTGCGGGTTCCGGAAGGAACCGAGAAAACCCTCAATTACAGTATTGTAGGTTTTTCTAACCAGGAAAATATCATGGCCGTGCAGCCGCCGCAGTTACCTATTGACCTCCATATGGATCGGTTGTCCCAAGTATGCGAGCAGTACGGAGTCGTTCAATTGGCGTTGTTTGGCTCAGTTCTCCGCCGGGACTTTACGGACGCGAGCGATATTGATGTCCTTTGCACATTGGGTGCGGAGTCATCGACGCGTGGGCTTCGGTGGATTGATTTGCTGTTGGACTTGGAAGCATTATGGGAGCGTCCAGTCGACCTCATTAAACCGCATTTACTAGATGCCCGATTGCCCATCGAATTTTAAAGGAGGCGCGTACGATTTATGTCGCATCATGACGTCTCTCGCCTTCTGGACGATATTCATCAAGCTCTGACCAAGGCTTTACGATGGGCACACCCGTTGTCATATAACACATTCTGTGAGGATGATTTGCAGCAATCTGCCATCATCCGCCAATTAGAAATTGCGGGTGAAGCGGCCAGCAAAATTCCCGAAACCTACCGCCTTGCCCATCCGGACCTTGCCTGACAACAATTAAAACGCTTGCGGAATGTCTTGAATTCACGATTACGGCGACCTCGATTTAGAAATTATCCGGGATGTCCTCAAACGGGATCTCCCGCGCGTGCAATCGCAATTAGATCAATTGCGTCCGAACTATGATGTCGAGCATTGAGCGCGAAGCACCCTACAGGGTAAGACGCGCCCGAGTAGCGCTCACCCGTCGACCAAACCCCGAAGGCCCTAAGTAGCGATGGCACCAGGAAACAGGAACCCGCAGTTGTGGCGCGGGGAATCCTCGGCTTTAACCGCGGAGAGGATGTCAAGGTGTCAAGTTCGAGAGAAATCACCTGAAGGGAGGAAAAACATCATGGCCGCGTAGCCGACGTGTTTACCTATTGAACTCCCTATGGACCGATTGTCACAAGTGTGCCAGCATTACGGAGTCGCGCAATTGACATTGCTTGGCTCGGTTTTCCCGCTCGGACCTATGCGGACGCGGGTGATATTGACGTCCTTTACACATGAGCACTGGACGCTCTTGTCACCAGCCTCATAGATTGGATTCATTTGAAGCATGCGTTGGAAGCGATCTGGGGGAGAACTGTAGACCTGATTGAGCTAGATCTCTTAGACGATTTTATTCGCGACGACGTGATTAAGGAGGCGTATCCTATTTTTGTAAAACCACGGCGATGAACTCTACCTTCAACACATCGCGCAGGGCTATCCAAAAAATTACAAATCGGCCCCGTGGCGTGTCCCGCGAAGCCTTTTATGCCAACGACGAAAAAGCACGGCGGGATCATCCGCCAACTTGAGATCATTGGAGAAGCCGTCGGCCACGTCTCGCTTTCACTCCGCACGGCCTATTCTGAGATCAGTTGGAAAGCCCTGAAAGATCCTCGAAACATCGCTGCTCCGAATTCGTATGGGCGGCGGTGCGGAATCGGAGTGTCGATGTTGACACGCGTATTGGACCGCAGAGATGGGAATCACCCAACAGCAGAATCCCGCCCAACTAAATGGTTAAGGCATCGAATCCAATGCGGTCCCCCAAAATGGAGGAGCCGGGTTGGGGCGGCGTCGCCGGGCGCCCTTATTTCCCGTCAGTCCCATCGCGGCCGGACCGGAGGCTTAAAATCCGCCCCCGGTATTGAATCCCGCTTGCGAGCTGGATGGTACGGATGGGCTGGTGGTGCTGGTGCCCGGCGATGTTGAGGAGCTTGGGGGCGATGAAGGGCTTGACGGGCTTATGCTGGGCGAACTGGCGCTCCCTGAAACGGATGACTGGCATTGTTGGGTGGGAGGCCAAAATATCGAGTCCCAAGGACGTGGCTCTCCTGGATGCCAGTTAGATTCGCGCGTTAGGAAAACGCGGGTGACAGCCGCACCGCATCCTGGCTCCCACAGCACATTGTGATTGGCAGCCAGCACTTTAAGCTGGACCCAGGTATTTCCTACATTGGTGGGCTGGGTTCCTTGAATGAACCAGACGCCGTTGGCGATATCCTGTTTTGGCGTGATGGGTCCCGCCAATTGTCCTGATGTGGTGGAGACATTGTTTACCTGAACCACGCCGCTAGGCGGATTGAAGTTCTCCACGGGAATATTCTCGGCTTGATTGACTTGTTCCATGATTTGCTGCCATATGGGTCCGGCTGCCACGGAACCATAGGCAATGCCATTGGGAGTCCTCGGCTGAGGTATTTCGCCCATTTTGTTCCCCTCCCATACCCCGACCACCATTTGCGGTTCATACCCGATGAACCAGGCATCTTTCTCGCCGTTGTTGGTCCCGGTCTTCCCCGCGGCCGGCCGCCCGATTTGGAGGTTGCCCGCCGTAGCGTAGGCGTTGGGCCCGATTCCCGGCAGTAGATTAGGGTTAAGCACCCGCTCCATCATTTGATCCATAATGAAGGCCACTTGCGGATTGAAAAGCCGGGTGCCCTGGGGGGTCTGGCTATATAGCAGGGAACCGTTGCTGTCCACCACTTTGGAGACCCAAATGGGGGTCATTTTCACTCCATTGTTGGGGAAAGTGGCGTAGGCGCGGGTCATTTCATAATCGTTGACACCGCCCTGGGCAAAACCTCCGATGGCGATGCCCGCTTCCTGCGCGTCAACGGCCGGAAGCGGCAATCCAAATTCCTTGGTAGCAAAGTTATATCCATTTTGCAAACCAATTTGCTGCAGCAGATGGACGGCCGCGTCGTTGTCGGAAATGGCGAGCGCATCCCGCAGGGTGATGTAGCCGCGGTAAATCCCATCGTCGTTGGAGGGATACCACTGTCCATGCAGTCGTATCGTCGGGACGTCTTGAATCACCGACATTTGGGTCTTCCCTTGCATGATGGCTTCCGTGTATTCCATTAGCGGTTTTATGGATGAGCCGGTAGAACGCTGAACTAAGGGGTTGGTGGCGAAATCCTCGCCCCCGGGAGTGTACTGCCGGCCTCCGATGACTGCCCAAACTGCTCCGTTTTGGGGGTCTTCCACCACGGCGGTAGCCTGATAGGTGGGGTTGGTGCCAAAGTTGTAGTTCATCCAATGAGTCACGGCTTGTTGGGCAATGTTGTACACGGTGGGGTCCAGTTCCGTATGGATTTTCAAACCGCCGTTAAAAATTTCATTCTGGGTAAATCCTTTGTTCTCCAGCACGGCGATAACGTGCTGAATGTACCAGGGGTAGGGATATGGTGACGTGGTATTGGCGGCATTTATTTGTTGCGGTGACAGATGCAAAGGCGCACGGTAATAGGATTGGACCTGAGACGCGTTAATGTAGCCATATTTGGCCATGGCCTGCAGCACTTGCAGTTGCCGCGCCTTGGCCGCTTTAAGATTGGTTAGGGGATCGTACACGGATGGCGCTTGCGGCAAGCCCGCCAATAAAGCAGCTTGTGGCAGGGTCAATTGGCGGGGGGATTCGTCGAAGTACGCTTTAGAAGCGGTTTCAATCCCGTAGGCGCCGTCGCCCAGATACACTTGATTAAAGTACATATCTAAAATTTGCTGCTTGGAGTAGGTGCGGGCCAGTTCCAGCCCTAAAATCGTTTCTCGAATTTTGTAGCTTAGGCTGCGATTATCGTGCAGGTAGAGCATTTTGGCCAGTTCTTCGGTGATAGTTGACGCGCCTTCAATCGCCCCGTGATGAATCACATCCTCAATGGCGGCGCGAAAAATGGAGCGAATATCAAATCCGTCGTTGTGCCAAAAGGTATGATCTTCAATAGACACCAGGGCGTTCTGCACGTTCATGGGGATTTGGCTGTAAGGCACATCGACGCGATTGGTTGAGAGGTGCAGGGTGGCGACCGGTTTGTCGAAGCGGTCGTACACCACGGAATCCTGCCCGGCGGTGCTAGAGGAGACTAAGTTCGTAACGTGGGGGATTCCGCGCATGGCCTTTACGGTAAGGTACCCAACGCCTCCAACGGCTAATATCACCGCCGCCATAGCCGTGACACCCACCAATCTACCCCACCGCACCCGGCGAACGGGCCGATTGCCGGGAGACTTCGCTCCTTTACTTTTTCCCGTTCCTTTGGCCCGCGGCTGAGAAAGCTTTTGGCCGCAGTGGCGGCAAAATTTAGAGCCCGCGACATTGTCTAGTCCGCAACGTGGACAGTCCACTCTAACCCTCCGCCTCCTGATCGTCTTCTTCAGAATTATGCCGTGGCCATACGCGGTGCGATGCGGCGATCACCAGCGACAATCCAAATAGCATCCAGACAATGCCGTTCTGGGCACTATCGGCGACGCCGATGATAAATCCCACGGCCGAAAATAACAATCCCACCGCCCAGAGCAGCTTTTCCAGTTGGTGGCCGGCAAAAGGTAGCCTCGGGCGGGGCAGGCGCTGGTGGAAAGACCCTTTGGCGTGTACCCGGGCCTCATCACTCTCCTCACGCAAGGGCGGATCGTCCCTGTCATGGCTCAGCGAGCCGGAATTTATCGGCGTCGTTGAGGTTGCGGTGAGTTCCAGCAAATTCTTGCCACAGTTTGGGCAAAAGACACTATCCACAGGAATTTTTTCGCCGCAGCTGCGACAAAACATAAAAAATCTCCCCTTGGAATGATATCTGGATGCTGCCATTTACCACAATATTCGCCGCCCTAATACAATTGCGGTTTATTTTAGCATAATCCTCGCTCACTAAATTTGGAGGTGGGTGGCAGGAGGCCTAGTAATTGGAGCAACTGTCAATAGTGACGGATTAGTTGCAGGATTTGATACAAAGGATGACATTTGTTGTCCCGTTCTAAGGTTACCGGATGAATCGTGACAACGTGGCTGCCATGGGTGACGGCCATTCGCAGTTCCACGCCAGCGGTGGCTAGAACGACGACCCAGGGGCTTTTAATGCTGGGATCGAGGCGGGTAAGTACTAAGAGGTCTTGAGGCAGAATGGTGGGCAAGGGCGTTCCTGAGTAGCGCCAAATAAGTTCGGCGGGGGCTCCGCTGGGCACGGCCAGAGTGTCGCCGCCAAACACCGGCTGACCATCTTTGGTCCACTCGTCCGTAACAGGAAGACGGCCATAGAGTCCTGGAGCTTCCTCGGCCGAAGGGTCTTGTGGCAGAAAGTGTCCATGCAGCACCGCTTTTTTGAAGGCGTTTAATCCTCCAAAATGGGACTTGCGCAGCCAATAGTAAACAGTTTTTTCTTCCGCATACCCCATTTTGTGGGCAATGCGGCTGGCGGTGATAAGGGGGTCTTCCAAAATTAGGTTGGCAATCCGATCGATAACCCGCATATCACCTGATTTCGCGCTAAAAATCGTGGCACCTTTACAGGAATACTGTATAAATAAATTGCATTGTGACATAAATCCTGTACATCGCGGTTTTGCCAGCAGCGAGTCTTAGAGCCCGGAAGGGAAACGCGAGTCACGTCGCGAATATATGATTGGGGTGGGGTCGCCATGCAGTCGTTGCGGGTGTCGGCATCTTCACGGCCAAAAGCGGTGGCCGGAGCTATTGCGGCAGTCATTAAAGAGTCAGGCCCGGTAGAAATTCAAGCGGTGGGTGCCGGCGCGGTAAACCAAGCTATCAAAGCGATTGCCATCGCCCGCGGATTTCTTAGCGTCGATGGCTTTGATTTGGTAATGCAACCAGAATTTGTCGAGTTGGCCATAGACGGCGAATCGCGGACCGGGGTCCGGATGCTGGTTGAGCCTCGATAATTTTGCCAGCCTGGCTTGAAGGAGCCTTGAATGCACTTAAAACGGATTCGTCTCTACGGATTTAAATCATTTTCCCAAGACAGCACTATCGAATTTGAGCCTGGTATTACCGCTCTGGTCGGTCCCAACGGCGGCGGAAAAAGCAATATTGTGGATGCCGTGCGCTGGGCTTTGGGAGAACAGCGGCTTAAGGACTTGCGGGCCGAACGCTGGGAGGACCTGCTGCATCAGGGTGGCACCACAAGTCCGGCGGCGCGGCTGGCGGAAGTTGCGTTAGAGTTTGACAATCAGGATGGCGAAATGCCCCATTGGCCGGAATCTCTCACGGTGACGCGCCGCTATTACCGCAGTGGAGATTCGGAATATCTCATTAATGGTCAGACAGCGCGCCTGAAAGATGTCACCGATTTATTCCTCGACAGCGGCCTTGGCCGCTTTAGCTACGCCATTATTAGTCAGGGGCGGGTTGAAGGAGCATTGCTGCAAAAGCCCCTCGATCGTTTGGAGCAGTTGCAGGAAGCCGCCGGCGTGTCCCGCTACAAAGTGCGCAAACGAGAGACGCTGACGCATCTCAAAGAAACGGAAGACAAATTAATTCGCTTGACGGATTTAGGGGATGAAGTGGGCCGGGAGATGGAAGACGTCCGCGAGCGTGCGGACGCCGAGGCCCGCTATCGTACCTGGGAGCATCTGCGTCAGGATTGGCAGCAGCGGGTCATCTACACAGAATATTATCGTGCTCTGCAAAAGCAAATCCGGCTGGAGCAGCAACTTTCACGGGTGCGGGAAGAGCGCCAGGCGATCACAGAAGAATTGGGCCAGCTTTTGACTAGGGCTAATGGATTGCGCCAAGAATTAGAAAAAGTTTCTCGCCTTGCTGAAGACGATGCTCAAGAGTCCGGTCAGTTGCTCCGACAGGAAACCGCCCTGCGCCTTAAAAAGACGGAAGCAGCGGCGCGGGTGGCGCAATTAGCGCATGAGCGGCAAAGTCTGGAAGAGGGGCTGCAATGGATTTCCCGGCAAAGGGACACACTACAAAGCGAGGGTGGAGGGCCGGCTCTTTCTCATGAAAAGTCGGCGCTTCCCGCTGAGGTATTAGCGCTGCGTCAACAGTTTGACGCTCTCACAGGCGAGCTTAAGGATTTGCGCACCCGGCAACAGGCTTCCCGCGACAGGGGCCAGGCTTTGGCGGAGGAGCGAACCCGCCTCAATGAGCAGTTGGCGGAGGTGAGGGGGCTGCTTTCCCGGAGCGGTGCCGGTGACGATCCGGTGCAGGCGCTCGCCGTGCTAAGGCAGCGCGCGGACCAATCGCGGGATGAGGTTTCACGCTTGACCGGGGATGTGGCGCACGCCACCGAGGAACGAACCCGCCTTAGTCAATTTCTTAAAAAGCTGGAACAGGAAATTTATGGGCTTAAGCATCAGTTGTCGGGACGGCAGGCCCGAGTGCGGGCGCTTCGGCAGTTGGACGCGGAAGGGGAAGGATTAAATCAGGGAGTGCGGGCCATTTTACGGGCGCAGCATGAAGGGACGCTGCAAGGCGTGCTGGGCACTTTGGGAAGCGTGATTGACAGCGAGCCGGACTTGGCTCTAGCCGTGGAAACCGCTTTGGCGGGCGCTTATCAGGACGTGGTAATGGAAAGCGAAGCGCGAACCCGTGACGCGGTCCGCCATTTGAAAGCGGGCTCATTGGGCCGGGCCACGTTTTTTCCTTTTTATACGGTGCGTTCCGCGCGCGTGCCCAGTGAAGAGTATCGTCGCTGGGGTCGGGAGCCCGGTGTGGTGGGCTGGGCGGCTGAACTGGTGCGGTGCGCGGACCTGGTGCGCCCCGCGGTTCAGCATGTGCTAGGGCGCGTGTTGATTGTGCAAAGTTTGGATGACGCCACTCAGTTGGGCAAGTCGCATAGTTTTCGCTATAAGATGGTGACATTGGACGGTCAGGTGGTGCATGCCGGGGGTGCCATTACCGGCGGAAGCCGACAGTCGGAGCGGCGCTCGCCGCGAAGCCGCAAGGTGGAAATTGATGAGCTCACCCGAAGAATTCGTGAGGACAGCGAGGTGGTTGCGGCTAAGGAGGAACTTTTTCATTCCAGCCGCGGCGAGAGGGATGAGGTAGAGAAAAAGCTGGATGCAGCCCGCGAATTGTTGGCGGAACGCCGCCATGGATGGATGGAATTGCGCCAAATTCTTGAGGCGGGAGATAATCTGAGCGATCCGCGCGAGCTTCTCCAGCAATTGTCGCGATTGCGAGCGGCCGGTGATGAGTTGCAAACCCTTCTCATGGGATTCAACGCCGAGGAGCAATCGTTGACGGAGCGAGTGAATGCCCTGGCGGGTGAATTGCGGTTACAGGAATCGCAATGGCGCGAGCGGGAAATTGTTTTTGTTCGCATCCAGCAAGAGTTGGGTCGTTTGAACGAGCAGGAAGAGGCTCAGCAGACCCGGCTGGCTGCTCTCGATGCGGATATGGCCGAAATGGAGGGGCAGTTGCGGCAGGTAGGCGCCGCTCTCGAGTCGCTTAGTGGTGAACGGGTGCGCCGGGAGGAGGCTGGGGCATCCGCGCGGGCGCGGATTAAGGAGTTGCGGGACCAGTTGCTGGAATTAGAGAATCGGCAGCGGGTGATGGAGGTTCAAGATCGCAAGCTGGAGCAGCGTGGTCATACGTGGGATCAGGAACGGATTGAGATTGCCGTGCGCTTTGAGAATTACACGGCTCCAGAAAATGCCGAGCCATTGGATCGGACGGCGGAGGAAAACGCGCGGCGCGAGATTCAGCGCATTACCGCCAGTTTGAACGAGATGGGATCGGTGGTGCCGGGCAGTTTGGCCTTATTTGAGCAGTTGCGGGAGCGGCATACATTCTTGACGCGGGAGCGCGGCGACGTGGAAGAGGCTCGCGGTGAACTTCTTGACACCCTGCGGGAAATCGACGGCGAGATGGAACGGCGTGTGAAAGAAACCGCCGCCCAAGTGGAAAGCGCTTTTGCCGACGCCTGCCGTCAGCTCTATGGTGGAGGAGATGGAGGATTTACCTGGGTGGATGGGGACAACGGCGGGATTGACTTGTGGGTGCGGCCTGTTGGCAAGCGCCCCAGCCACTTGGCACTTTTATCGGGAGGCGAAAAAGCTCTGGGCGGTATTGCCTGGCTGTTTAGCTTGCTGGCGGTTCATCCTTCCCCATTTGTGGTGCTGGATGAAGTGGAAGCCTCGCTGGACGAAGCCAATGCCGTTCGTTTTGCCCAATATATCCGGGGGGCCCGTCAAACCGCGCAATATGTTATTGTCACTCATCAGCGGGAAACCATGGAGGCGGCCGACGCGCTTTGGGGCGTGGCGGGTGATGGACACGGCCGCAGCCGCCTGGTGTCGGTCCGTTTAACCGATGCTGAATCGCAAACGATTGTCTGATTGTAAAATGAGTAGAGAGGGGAAACCAGGTGCCCGGCTTTTTTGAGCGGCTAAAAAGTGGCATGTCGCGTACGCGGGGAGAGATCGGGGATCGCATTCGATCTCTGGTCAGTGGCCGGCAGTGGTCTGACAGTTTATATGACGAACTAGAAGAAATTTTATATGAGGCCGATTTAGGCGCCAGTGCGGTCGAGGAAATATTGCGGCGGTTGAAGCAGTCGGTCCGGGAAAATCGCCCCGAACGAGCGGACGATGTCATGCAATTGCTGCGGGGCATTATGGTTTCTATGTTGAGTGCCCATGAGGATCCGTGGGCGCTGCCGCAAGAGCGGCCCGCCGTGTGGATATTGGTAGGAGTGAACGGAACCGGCAAGACCACGACCGCCGGCAAGTTGGCGCAACACATGAAGCAGCGGGGCCATCGGGTAATTTTGGGGGCGGCCGATACTTTTCGAGCGGCGGCAGCGGAACAGTTGCTAGTGTGGGGAGAGCGGGCCGGGGTGGAAGTTGTTCATCAAGGACAAGGCGCGGATCCGGCCGCTGTGGCCTTTGACACCATACGGGCGGCGAGGGCGCGGGATTTGGATCTAGCCGTTGTCGATACCGCCGGACGCCTACACAACAAGGGACATCTCATGCAGGAACTGGCAAAAATTTCCCGCGTGGTCGGGCGCGAGTGTCCCGGTGCGCCTCATCGGGTGTGGTTGGTTTTGGATGCCACCACCGGGCAAAATGGACTGGAGCAAGCGCGGGTGTTTCTCGAGGCTGTTTCTGTCACGGGGATTATTCTGACGAAATTGGATGGCACCGCCAAGGGCGGGGTGGCGTTCGCCATCCATCAGGCGTTGGGTCTGCCCATTGGCTTTGTGGGGGTAGGAGAGTCTTTGCAAGACCTTATGGTCTTTGATGCGAACCAGTATGCGCGGGCAATTTTGGGCATGGACGCCGACTAAGGGTTTTGTCGCCGGGATTCATCCGCTTATCGCGTTGTTTGGCCGTTGCCTCTTGTGGGGTGTCCAGAATATAATAAGGGTGCCTTGAAAGCGCCGAGTTCTTAGGAAGCGGAGGACCCACTCAGTCGGGGTGAATTGTTTTTAAGCAAAGGGCACGACCACGGCCCTAACCCGTCAGCTAACTTCGTAGGCGTTGTGGGGGCTCAAGGCAAAGACTGTTCCGCATATACTTTCCCTCTCCCCCCGGGGCTCCTAGGCTTTCGGCTTAGGTTTTGAGGGAGGATGACCAAATGGTTCGTCGTGTATTGGAAATCGCGTTGCACGTTGACCCGTTGACCCACGGGGACAGCGAGGCCCTAGGCGGTCAACAAATCTTGATTCGTGAATTAGTTCGCAACATTCAACATCACGGGTATGGCGTTGATGTTTTAACCACCCGCGCTAATCCCGCCTGGCCGGAAAAATTTAGTCTCGGCCATTTAGGGCAAGTGATTCGGCTGCCTCAGGAACTACCCAAGGATTCAATTCAGTCGTGGTTTTCACTGGCGGAAGCGATGAGTAGCGACGCGTTGCAGTGGATGAAGAGCAGCGGACGCCAGCATCATCTGATTCATAGTCATTACTGGATTAGCGGGCTGGTGGCAGAACAAATTCATCGCGCCACGGGAATTCCTTGGATTCATTCGCCCATTAAGATGGCGGAATGGACCCAGCGGCAGGGGGACGCCCTGGACGAGGAACGGGTAAAAGTGGAGCAGCGCCTGTTGGGGGAACCCAACGCGGTTGTGGTGTCGTACTTGAGTGAGGCGGAGATTATTCACCAGGTTAATGCCAGGCTGCCGGTTTATGTCGTTCCGCCAGGTGTTGACCCCACCCAGTTTTTCACTCGGGACGCTGGCCCCGTGCTGCGAGCCCGCAATCTTAGCAAGCGCCCGGTTATATACGTGGGCCGATTGGAGTCGGCGCGCGGTCTCCGTCAGGCAATGGAAACTTTGGCAACCTTATCTCTGCCGGATAACTTTGTGCTCATGGTGTTGGGTGGAACCGAGCGGGAGATACAGCAAGGCGCTCCCGTGGCGGAGGATTATATCCGTATTAAAAATCATTTAGGCAGCCACATCCAGTTCTTGGGGGGAATGCCGCACCGAGCGGTAGCTCCTTATTTGGCCGCGGCCGAGGTGACTATTGCCCCTAATCAGGGGCCCACTTTAGGGATGGCGGTGTTGGAAAGTCTGGCCTCCGGGGTGCCGGTGGTTGGCACGCGGGTTCCGGGTGTCCAAGACTGGATAGAGAATGGGCAGGACGGCTTTTTGGTAGGGACGGACGCGATGGAAGAGTTGTGGGGCAAGGCCTTGGATTTGTGGAAAAATCCCGTTGAGGCTCGCCGTATGGGATACCAGGGGCAGGACAAGGTTCATCGCCTGCACACCGTCAAGCATATGGCGGAGGAAATGACGGCTTGCTACCAGGAGGTGACGGGCATTGGCCGGAATCAAGTGGGTATTGGCTTCTGACATTGACGGAACGCTGGTGGGACATGGCGGCGAGTCCGCGCTGGTTAATTTTCTTAATGAGCGTCCGGAAATCGGCCTAGTCTATCTCACCGGCCGCACCCGAGCCAACGCGGAAATGTTGCTCGACAGCTATCAGTTTCCGCATCCCTTGGCACTGGCCACAGATATTGGCGCGGACATTTTTTGGGGGCCGTCTTTGCGCGTCGACGAGACCTGGGCGTTTCAGCAACGGCGTGAATGGTCACCAAGGCGGATTATGCGGGCGCTGGAGCAAGTGGACGGCGCCTTTTTTCAAGCCCGCTGCTCGTACTGGCGCATTGCCTATGGCATGCGCGATCTGGATGCCCTGGCACACGCGCGCGCGCAATTGGTTCGTCAGGGAATACCGTGCCGCACCCTTTGGGATGAAGAGCAGCGGCGCATGGACGTCGTACCCCGCAATGCGTTGAAAGGGAAGGCGTTAAAGTATATTTTGAGTCGGCTGAGTATTCGCCCTCAGCAATGCTTTGTCGCCGGCGATGGAGAAAATGACTGTGATCTGCTGAGCGGCCGCTATCGGGGTGTGGTGGTAGCCAATGGCGTGTTGCCGTTTAAGGAGCATTTGCCATCACAGATCATTCGCTCCCCGTTGGAAGGCGCGCAAGGTGTGCTGGACGGGCTGCGTCATTTTCTTGATGAGCCGCGAGTTTTGCAAGCAGAATTCGCGGGATGAGGCAACGAACCCTTCACCGGATTCCATGGGTGGGTGGTTGATTCAGATCAGCCGCCAATCTCTTTGTGTGTGCTTATGCAGCAAGAGGGGACCGATAATGGTCGTATAAACTTCAGAACTGCGCGGTTCATTATTTTGCCCACTGTGTATCGTGTTCTCGTTCCCGCTTTGTTACATCTAGTCGCAGGCCTCCGGGGCAACATTTTTCTTCGGTCCTGACGGCGTGCTAAACCTTCTGGGGCTTTGGTGCCTGACATTCTACCCGAGTTGGTTTTCACGACTCCTTACGGCATGGAGAAGTTTTCGATCGGTCCTAACGATGATAGTTTGGGTGATCGGTTTCCGATTCCAAAATCCATGATTTGATGCGTGCGCTTATTGACGGTGAACAAAATGACATGGCCCGCCGGCAGCGGTTGTCCCGCAGGGACGCTCGCGTGGCGGTCCTTGAAATGCCCGTGCAGTACCACCAGCCACACCGGGATCGTGGGGCCGTTGACCACGCCAACTGCCGCCGCATGCATGGCCGCTCCCCGTGTTGTGCTGACGGCTATGGCTCCCGTCGGCGTCGGGTCGCCATTCTCTTTCGCTTGTTGTTCGGCCATGGTTACTATATACGCGGGTGGGGCATTAATGGAGGACCCCGCCATTGCGACATATGCCCCGGAGCTTACGGCCACTATGGCTGCGGTTGCTCCAAGAATCCAGTATTTCTTACGGGTCATGCGCGCCCCTCCCAAGATAGCCTATCCAAATTCTACCGCAGCCACTCATTCATCAGAAAGTCATTGGGCATCAATAAGTTTCCAACGATGGTGGCAGGCTGTTAAGGATCAATCTTTTTGTCATCGGTTTGGCCAATGCGTTTGTCATCGCGCCTTGGGGCAGAGACCGGCATGGGGACGGAGTTATACGGGACCAAGGGCGGTGGTAATAGTCCAACTTAAGTTCGACGGCGTGACAATTCATCTTATTACGCGTCTTAGGGGATGGACCGCTTTTATTGCGTTAAAATGGTAGCAAAAAAGTGAGGCGACAATATGCCCTTATCAACAATAGCGCGAACCGAAATAGCTCTGGACGCCGAGGAGTTGGTAAACCGCTTGGTGCAATGGCTCAAGGACCGGCAAGTCATTGTCTATGCCGTGGTTCACCACACGAAGGATATGCAGGCACGGGGGGTAGATCCGCATATGGACGCTTGGACAGTGATTTACGGCAATCCCGTGTTTGGGGCCGCCTTCTTGCAAGACGCGCCCACGGCAGTGGTGGATATCCCCATGCGGGTAGGTTTCTATCAAAAACAAAAAGGAAAATCCGTGATTGTCAGGCGCCGCATGGAAGAACTACTTAGAGAGCACGATCAGGCCGAACTTATTCTCAAGGCTCGCAAGGCTGACGGTCTATTAAACGAGTGGTTGGAGACTATTGCCGTTTCATTGGAGTGATCACGGTCACCGAAAGCGAGGCAAAGCTCCATTACCCTGCCAGGCGTAAGCTAGCGCACAGCCTTTTGTCCCAAGGAGGCTCACCTGAGCCATCATCGCCAATAAGGAGCGGGGATATGCCGTCATTGGATTTTGACCAAAATCCGTTTATCGTCATCTGGGAAACGACTCGTGCCTGCCAATTAGCCTGCCGCCATTGCCGGGCTTCAGCCATTCGCCATCGCAATCCCGGCGAGCTCGACTTGGAAGAGGTGTCCCACCTGATTATTGACCAGCTGGTGGCGATGGATAATCCCCTGTTTGTGCTGACGGGCGGGGATCCCATGGAGCGCGATGATTTGGCGCAAATTGTTTCGCGAGCGCGCCAAGCCGGGCTAAAGCCCTCCATCACTCCTAGTGCCACGCCTAAAGTCACCTTTGAAATTATGCGCGATTTGAAGGAGGCGGGATTGGAGAACTGGGCATTTAGCCTGGATGGGTCTAATGCCGCTATTCATGATCGCTTCCGCGGGATCCCGGGGACTTTTGATTTAACCATGGAGAAGATTGGCTATTTGCACGATCTTGGAATCCCGCTGCAAATTAATACCACGGTTAGTCAGTATAATTTGCGCGATCTGCCCGCGTTGGCAGACAAAGTGGCCTCTTTGGGAGTGTTCCGTTGGAGCGTATTCTTTTTGATACCCACGGGACGCGCCAAGCTGGAGGATTTGCTGAGTCCGGCCGAGCAGGAAACGGTGTTAAAGTGGCTCTTGAATCTGCAAAAAACGGCGCCTTTTGACATCAAGACCACGGAAGGCCCTCAGTATCACCGCATGCGAGCGCAAGATCAAAACGCGCCGGCGCGTGGAAGTGGAGGCATGCGCAGTCCCGTGTCGGTGTGGGACGGCAACGGCTTTCTCTTCATCTCGCATACCGGCGAGGTCTATCCCAGCGGATTTCTTCCCGTGGTAGTGGGCAACGTGCGGGAAACGCCGCTGGCCGAGATATACCGGGAAAGCCCGGTGTTGCAGGGACTGCGGAATCCAGACGGGTTCAAGGGCAAGTGTGGTTATTGCGAGTTCAATAAAATTTGCGCCGGATCCCGCGCCCGCGCCTATACCGTCACCGGGGATTATTTAGAAAGCGATCCTTTTTGCACCTATATTCCTGACCCGCGCAATCATCTAAAGAAAAAAGGGCTAAGTGCAATCTGAGGTTGGAATTTCCCGGTTTTTGGCCGAAGCCACCCTCTTCGGCCATCTAGACCCAGGTTGGAATGGACACTCCGTGCGCAACGGTTTGCATGCCTCGCGGGTTGGAAACTCAAGAAGACAGCTCCATGATGGAGCACCTGCTAATCGTGGGCCGGTTACTCTGCCTGGTCATTCATCGTTTGCTGAAGGAGGAAGTTCAACAATGTGGTTGCCAGCGCATGGTTGCTGGTCACCACAGTGCCAACCTGTATTCCGATGGCTTGTTGGTTTTCCTCGGTAGCCACCCCGTTCGTGACAAATTGGCTTGTCGGGCTTTGGTAGGAGAAGGCCACTGTTTCCTCTCCGAGCCTGGCATCTTGACTGAGATAAACGATTTTGGTTCCCGCAGGAGGTTGAAATTCACTGGCAGGTGCTTCGGGCACTTGTTTTTCTGCCCAGGATCTGAGGTTGGGAAAGTATTCACCGATGGAAGGCTCCGCTGGTCCATCGCTTTGGTACCCGTAGGTGATTTGCTGCCCGTTCGCGGACTCAAGTTCTACCTCAGCGGAGCCGTTGACCCCAATACCAGCCGAGATTGCATGCCAGCTTTTGGGCGCGAGGAACTCAATTCCCTCTGGCACGCCCTCACCGCCAGAGTTCTCAGTGACCCAATACACGGCCAACGACTTGGCAAGGTTCGCGGGGACATCAAAGTCGACCGGGGAGAGTTGCCCCGGCGGAGTGATAGAAGGGACGGTCTGCGAGGTAATCCCATAGGTTGCTTGCAGCCCAATCACGGGTAGACGGTACGTGCCTTGGTTGCTGATAACCTCGACTGTTCCCACCCTTTTCTCTTTAACACGGGCGGGATTCGGCAACGGATTGTCAGGGGAGGAGGCGGCAAGGCTCGAGGCTGTTGAAGGCTGCCGCTTGCTAAACGTACGAGATGCTGACGCGGTGTTGGAGCTTGTCGATGTATTTCTCTCGGATGTGCTTGACGCAGATGCGGGTAGGGACAGGGGAATAAAGATGTGAAACAGGCCCAGAGCTGTGACCCGCTCTCCAAGAGCATCCGTGTGAAAAATGCTAAACGCACCAAAGTTGTCGACCACCGTAGTGTGGTTCACCACGGTTCCGCCTAAGAGATTCACAAGCCCCCGCGCCAGAGTTGACTGAGTTCGTTGCGACACTTCCTGCGTT
>JAJYTS010000138.1 GCA_021792935.1 Bacillota bacterium
TAGTACACGTGTCCCTTCACCTTGCGCTTCGTAATGGTCGCCATGGCCCACCTCCTGTTCAGGTGTTAATAAACAGGAGTTCGCCACAATGCCCCGAAAGTCCTTTGCCGTTTTGCGCGCATATAAGAAATATTTTTCTACCCGCTTCGTAGCTAGCTCCGCTAAATAAGTTGTATAAACAGCTGTTTGAGACAGGGCTTGGGTTTGAGGCCACTTTGACGCCATAAACTAGGAAAGTTCCGCTAGGACATAGTGAAAGGGACCCTCTTAACAAAACGTAATGACTCCAAATGAGTCTGGTCATCAAGATTGGGACGATCTCACTTCCTGCGGTGGGTTTCCGCACTGTCACGGCTAGCCATAGCACGCTTTTAACGTTACTTCGCGCGAACTCCACACACGGTCGGCGGTTATCAAGCATACGAATGGTGGGAGGAGGCGGCTTGCCGTGATTTCGTGGATTAAACACATCGTTGTTTACACTCTCGAGAACCGCTCATTTGACCAGCTGCTGGGTCATTTTCCGGGAGCAGATGGCCTCTCGCCCCGGCTAAGCGTTCCCGCCGCCGATGGCTGGGCTGCCCGACCCTTCCCGATAAAACGTTGCTCTCTGGCTCAACTTGCGAATCCCAACCATTCCTGGGAAGCAATTCACAGAGAGTGGAACCATGGTGCCATGGACGGGTTCGTGCGCGAGGATGGGCGTGACGTCATGGGCTATTATCCGCCGGACCACATTGCCGCATTCATGGAAATGGCACACCAGGCCCGGGTCCTCGACCACTACTTTTGTTCGGTGCTTGGCCCGACCTTTCCCAATAGGCTCTATCAAATCGCCGGCACCAGTGGGGGGCTAAAAAATGACCCGCCGGTCTGCTCTTTGAGGGGGTTCGAGATGCCTACCGTGTTCGATCAGCTTGAGGCGGCCGAAATCGGCTGGCGCGCCTACGTCGGGGACATGTTCCCAGCTCCAGGTGGGCGGGCATTGGCCCGTGCGGCTCAGTTCTGCCCTCTTCTCTGGTTTCCCCGGTTCGTGACGCCGCCGCTGTCTTGGCGGCTGTCTAGCTTCAATCGATTCTTTGTAGACGTTTTCAAGGGTCACCTGCCCGCCGTCTCCTGGCTTTTTCCCGGGCTTTGGCAAAGCGGCCATCCTCCGTTACCGCTCGATGCAGCACTCGCTTCAGCGTTGCGCGTGTTCCGCGCGCTAAAGCGCTCCATGGGGTGGAAGCACACCGTTTTCATCATCAACTTTGATGAAGCGGGCGGATTTTACGATCACGTCGCTCCCCCGCAACGGGATTCCTTTGGCCCGGGCATCCGCGTCCCGTGCTTAGTTCTTTCCGGCCGCCTTGAGCCCGCCGTAGTTCATGCAGTGTTTGACCACACCTCGGCCTTGCGCTTGATCGAAGAACGATTCAGCCTGGCTTTGTTGGGAGAAAGGACCCAGGTCATGCAGTCGCTGAGTACAGCGTTGGAATAGGGGTGTCAAGGTCCAAGCTCCGTTCGACACGGACCTAAAACGGAGCTCCTCTAAAGTCGAACCCCTCAATAGCACCCGCCAAAATCCCGGCGACCGAGTCGTGCCGTCAACGGCTGGGGGCAGGAACTGGCGGGGGTCGCACGGATCCCGATCTTGTCGCCACTTTGACGATTTCGTCCATATGGCTATCGTGGGTCAAAGCCGGTGATAAGCGCTGGGACTCCTAGGGCAGACGTCTCGGGCGTCATCGGGCCTATTCAATCATGTTCAAAACTGAAGCGCGTTTTATCTTCGTCCCACGACGCGACGATGACCTCGATCGGGCAGTGTGGAACCAGGTGGCTTCTGGCGTGCCGATTTGGGCGGTATGGGGCCATGATTGTGGGCCTCTACTTGGTCAAGGCTTGACGGGACTGGGTGGCCTATCACTGTGATCACTGTGATCTCGCTTGATTGACTGACCTGCGACGGTCGGAGTATCCTGAAAGCACACAGCATTAGAGACGTGAGGGGTGTTCATCAATGAATCGGGGGCGAAACTTGTACATCGACTCGGGTTCGTGGATGGCCATTGATCGTCCACACATCACCATGCCGGTGGCGCGAATTGTTGCCTTACGAAATGTGCCCTCTTTCATCGCTGATCATCCGACCTGGACTTGGGATAGGGACCAATGGATCGTTACGTGGCCTTCGCTGAATGTGCGTCTCTCCGAACAGCGCTTACGCACGTTAATGACTCGATGGACACTCATTCGGATGAGTCAGCGTCGGGCCAAACCCGGTTCCGGATCGCAACCTTTTTCGGGCGAAAGGAAATTTCTCATGGCAACATCATGGCTTAGCTTGCTCCAATCGCCGCCTGCGCCATTTGCTATATGCGGAGGGGTGGCCGTCAATTATTATGCACGCCCTCGTCAAACGGCTGATTTGGATATGGTCGTTCTGGCTCATGATGCCGCACTGTGGGATGCTTTTTTTCACGGTAACTAGTTAGGTGCCCCCCCGAATGGTGTTGAATTGGGCGGGCGCGGTGGAGGTTACAAGGGCACGACCCAAAGGGATGGCATGGCCATCCCTTTGGGCGTATGGTGGGGAATCGCTCTACGTG
>JAJYTS010000139.1 GCA_021792935.1 Bacillota bacterium
TCGTTGGCGGCGGTTACGCCTTTAAAGAAGCATTGGGCCGGCCAAATTGCTTTGATGGTGGCCGGAAGCTTAGTCGTGGCGCTATTGGCGCAGGTTAGTATTCCCTTGCCTTTTACCCCGGTTCCGATAACAGGACAGACCCTGGGCGTTCTTTTGGTTGGGGGCGCTTTAGGTACTTGGCTGGGGGGCGCCAGCCTCCTGTTATACCTGGTGGAGGGGGCGGTGGGGTTGCCAGTATTTGCCGCTCATACGAGTGGTGTTCCCTTTGGCCCCACGGGCGGCTATTTGGTCGGGTTTGTTGTTATGGCGGCCGTGGTCGGCTGGCTAGCGGAGCGCGGATGGGATCGCTCGGTGGGAAAGTCGATTGCCGCTATGATCATTGGCGAAGCGATTCTCTACGCCATTGCGGTTCCATGGCTTGGAGTCTACGTAGGAATGGCGCGCGCGATTCCGTTAGGCTTTTTGCCGTTTATCGCAGGCGACGGATTAAAGCTACTGCTGGCGGGGGGCATGTTCCCCATAGCATGGAAACTAGTAGGCGCTAAGCCCAGCGCGGATAACAAGTAACACGAGCACCCCAAAAAACGAGGGGTGCCGCTGCAACGGCCCCCTTGTTTAACGGAATATCGGATGTAAAGGAGCGTTGGAATGAACCGGGAAGCGCGGCAATACTGGCAAGCACAGCGGCGTCAAATGCTTCGGCGTGATCGACAGCGTGGTCTTGGCGGTGGCGGTTTTTGGGTAACCAAAGTTCTTATCGCGTTGATGGTGTTGGTCTTTCTAATAGGAATCCTCGACCCCGCCATTATTGTTCGTGCCACCCAGGGAAGTCTGGGCTTCGTGCTTGGCTTGTTCGTATCCGCGTTGTCCCCAAGTGGGTTTTTAGGATTTTTATTCGCCGGTGTGTTTTTGTGGATTATTGGCTCGCAATTAGAAGGGTTATCCACCTGGTGGCAATACCTTCTTATCTTTTTCGCGAGCGGCATTTGCGGGTCTCTCATTTCCTGGCTTTTGCACGCAGGCCTAATCGGCGGCACCTTCGCGGCCTTTGGATTAGCAGGCGCGTACGTGATGGCCATGTCAAACCGACGGGTGGGGGGAATGGCTCAATGGGCCATTTTGCTACTCGCCATCAATGTAGTCTTGTCTGGATTTCAGCCAGGCGTATTAGGAGGAATGCTGGGAGCATTCTTTGCCGGCCTGCTTATTGCTCGTGCCATCCGATTATAGTATCCGGTCTTCCCCGTTAAACGTCGGGCATGGCGAACACCTAAACACCCGCTAAAAAGCCATGTGATGCTTTCCCTTGGTCTCATCCCCGCTGTCGTGTTCCCGTCTGTATTTAACTCTTAAAATTTCTGCATGGGAATTAGTCTTTATGCGCTCCCACTCCCCTTTTCCATTATGCCGTCCTTACCGCGCATCTGGATGACGCGGGCATGCCACCAGATCAATACGTCGTCGTTAGCTTGGCATGTCCCTATGCATTTTCCTTCCCGCGGGGCATTATCTGGTGGAAGAAGGGGACAGGACCGTGGCAGCAGACGGTGTGGCATCAGCCAACCGCCTCGATGCCTATTCCGATCCGGGACACCTTAGAGTGGACCCAAGAACTCGTCGCCGGACAATGGCCGGGCGCTCCTGTCCCCAGTGCCTGGGCGGATTGGGCCGACCATCTGAGAGCGCCCGTCGCGATGGTGGCGCGGACTGATGCGGCGCCGCACGGCACGCCACCGCCGCTAACCCTCACGATGGTCATGCCGGAAAAACCCCCCTATCACGGGGATGGCTTATTCGGCGTGTTTTGGACCGCCTCGACGACAGGTCGGTGGACCCCGCAAGTCGAATCCCCGAACACCTGGCCGCTCCACGCGCCGCTCGCGCGTTTATGGAGCATTCCCAACGCTCCCCGTTCCTAACATTTAACTCCTGCGCGATAAGAAAGGATGATTGACTGTGCATCATCAAACCGGGATTGCCCTGGGATTGGCCGGGACCGCATTGACCCTCCTACTGAGCAGCTGTGGCAAGCCATCCTCGGTGGCCTCAAGGGGATCCCCGACACGCTATACCCTAGCGGTGACGGAATCACTGCCCAGCTCGCCCCAACCGATTAATGTGGTGTGGAAAGGCTCGTGGACAGCTGGTGCCACCACCTGGACTCATCTGACCGAACGCATTGGCTCGACGCCGGTCATGACGCTGGCGTCGCAGCACCAGCCGCCAAAGGCCCCCCTATCCACCCCGCTGAAGACCAGATCTCCATCAACCAAGTCCGGCCGCGCTAGCAAGACGCCGACAAAAGCCGTGAGGAAAGCGGCGCCGCCCGCGACCCCCGTCGTTCAACCTCCAGACGCGTTGACGGTCCTGCAACACGAGGCGACATTATGGACGACTCCGAGGCATTCCGCCTTTCCCGTATCCCCTTGTTATGTGAAGCTTTGCATAATAAAGGTTATGGAAAGCCCATCGTTATGCGAAGTAGGGCTTTCAAACCCTTGCCTAGACACGAAATTGCGGGCAAACGCTCAACATAATATTCCAGCTCGGGTCGTC
>JAJYTS010000140.1 GCA_021792935.1 Bacillota bacterium
GGGGCTGCAGCCGGGAGAGACTTGTGTGGTGATTGGAGCTGGGCCGGTGGGACTCATGGCTTTGATGAGCGCTCGCTTGTTTGGGGCATCTCGGGTATTTTGCGTGGACCGGGATACGGAGCGGGCTCTTACGGCGGAAGCTTTGGGTGCTATTCCGGTGGCGTCCTCCACCACCAATCCAGTCCGTAAAATTATGCAAGCGACAGGCAGCCTGGGCGCGGACGTGGTGATTGAAGCGGTGGGTGGACCTGAAACGCTTAACCTCGCCTTTCAGTTGGTAAGGGGTGGAGGGCGAATATCTTCGGTGGGTGTCACGTCGCAGGCGGAAATGACCTTTCCTCTAACGACGGCGCTTACCCGGGACCTTACTTTTCGCATTGGACTCGCCAATATTCACCGCGATATTGATACCACATTAAAACTCGTTCAGTCTGGCCGAGTGGACCCGAGTGTCGTGGTTAGCCATCATATGCCGCTTGAGGACGCACCGTTGGGGTACGCCTTGTTTCACCGTCATCAAGCGTCTAAGGTGCTGCTAACGGTTTAGGTGGGGAGGGGAGGTGGACCTTGGCGGCAATACTGGCGTCTTCCTGGGTGCATGATGAAGTCCGAGATTTTCTTTCCCGGCCCGGGCGTTTATTTATTGGCAATCGCTGGGTCGAGTCGACTGGTGGGGGACGCTTTTGGGTGAAGGATCCCGCGGCTGGAGAAAACTTGATTGAGGTGGCGCGGGCAAATTTCGAGGATGTGGACCGAGCCGTGAAAGCGGCAAGAAAAGCCTATCAAGGTCCTTGGCAGCGCATTACCCCGGCCGAGAGGGCACGGCTTCTCTGGAAGCTTGCCGATCTGATTGAGGTACACGGGCAGGAATTTGCCGAAATCGAATCTATCAATACCGGCAAGCCCATCTCCGAGGCTTTATTGGCTGATGTGCCCTTAACGGTGGAGCATTTCCGCTATTTCGCGGGTTGGGTAACCAAACTGTCGGGTGAGACGCTGCCGGTATCGCAGCCAGGCCACTACTTAGCCTACACTCGGCGCGAGCCTATTGGCATCGTGGGGGCCATTGTCCCTTGGAATTTCCCCTTAATGATTGCCTCCTGGAAGCTGGCGCCAGCCTTGGCGGCGGGCAATACAGTGGTGATAAAACCGAGCGAACTGACTCCGCTGAGTCTATTGCGGTTGGGAGATTTAATGGTGGAGGCGGGGTTTCCTCCCGGGGTTGTGAATATTGTTCCTGGTTATGGCATGGAGGCGGGTCGGGCGCTGATTCAGCATCCCGAGATTGGCAAAATTTCGTTTACGGGGTCGACGCGGGTAGGTCGCGAGATTCTCGTGGAGTCCGCGGCCCGGTTTACCCGAGTGACGCTGGAGTTGGGAGGGAAGTCTCCCAATATTGTCCTCCCTGACGCCAATTTTGATGAGGTGGTGGGCGGCGCCATGATGGGGATTTTTTTCAACCAAGGTGAGGTGTGCTGTGCCGGCTCGCGCTTGTTTGTTCCCACGAGTCGGTTTGATGCCATAGTGGAGAAGATTAGCGGCGGCGCGGAGGCGGTCCATCAGGGAATGGGACTGGATCCGGCCACGGAAATGGGTCCTCTCATTAGTGAGACCCATATGCATCGGGTGCTGGAATATATCGACAGCGGAAGGCGGCAGGGTGCGTCCCTGCTGGCGGGCGGCGAGCGCAACCGCAACGCTGGCCTGGGGTATTTTGTCAAGCCAACGGTGATGGTGGGTACCGACAGCATGCAAGTCGCACGCGAAGAAATTTTTGGGCCGGTATTGTTGGCGTTGCCGTACGAGGATTTGGATGAGGTGGTTCGCCGCGCCAATGATACCAATTATGGACTGGCGGCCGCGGTATGGACGGAGGACGTGCGAAACGGCATCCGGGTGGCGGAGCGGCTTAAAGCCGGAACGGTTTGGGTTAATGGGTATAACCTCTTGGATGCTACCAGCCCCTGGGGCGGCTATAAAATGAGTGGGGTCGGGCGGGAAATGGGGCCTTATGCGCTTCAGCACTACACCGAAGTAAAGTCGATTTGGGTGAACCTGGGTTAGTCTTCTAAATGGGGCGGCCGGTGTTCCAAGAACGGTGCGTGCGGCTGGCAGGCGTCCCGCCAAGCGCGGCTCCGATTCCTGCCACTGCCAGCGTGATATAGCGATAGGCGACGCCCACGAAGAACACGTGTCCCACGTACCATCCGGCACCGGAAGATTTCGAGGTTAACAGGTAGAGAACCGAAAAGGAATTGACGTAATCGGCGAGTCCGGCCAAGGTGATAATGATGGTGGTCCATACGGGCCATTCCGCCAGGATGGCCAGCACGAATATCCACAAGGTGTATTGGGGGGAGTAGACTTTGTTGAAAAACAAGAAGACCGTGAAGGTAAGGGCGGTCGCCTCGGCCACGCGTCCTCCTCGGTAGACCCGCCACATGAAATAGAGGGTGGCCAAAACCACCATGCCCAGTGAGAAGAAATTGGCGGCGGAAATGGAGACGCCATGAATCCATTCATTGGCATAAATATCGG
>JAJYTS010000141.1 GCA_021792935.1 Bacillota bacterium
CAAAGAGATATGGGATAAAGAGGAAAAGAAGTTCCTCCAAGCATAGGGTATAATGTAAGCGTGCGCGATGCATATCCCTCCCGTTCGACTGCGGGAGGGATTTTTTATGTACATCATTGTACATACGGATAATATGTACTATAATGGCTTTGGAGGTGATTATTAGTGACAAACATCCGTATGCAGTTGGATGAGGATGCCGCAAATCTTCTGAAGGCGGTGGCTAAGGTTCGAGGCCAGACGATGGGTGAGGTTGTGTATCTGCTGGTCATGGGTGCTGCCGGCGGGGAGTCGCCGCAGTTGGACCGGCTTAAAAGTCAGTTGGCCGGGATGTATGAGGCGGTAACGGCTCCTTATTTGGAGGGGGAATAGTGATGGATAAAGCCCAACTCATGCTAATTTTAGAGGTTCACAAAAAGTGGGTGTTGGGCGAAGGAGGGAAGAGGGCCAACTTGAACGGGGCCGACTTGCGCGGCGCCAACTTGCGCGGGGCCGTCTTGCGCTGGGTCAACTTGCACGGGGCCGTCTTGCACGGGGCCGACTTGAGCGGGGCCGACTTGCGCGGCGCCAACTTGCGCGGGGCCGACTTGCGCGGGGCCGTCTTGCACGGGGCCGTCTTGCACGGGGCCGACTTGAGCGGGGCCGTCTTGAGCGGGGCCGTCTTGCACGGGGCCGACTTGAGCGGGGCCGTCTTGAGCGGGGCCGTCTTGAGAAAGGCTGACTTGAGAGGGGCCGACTTGAGAGGGGCCGACTTGAGCAGGACCGTCTTGAGCGGGGCCGACTTGGGGGAAACCAAAATCATTCAGTTAGGTCCGTTGGGGTCGCGTAAGGATTACCTGGTAGTGAAGCGATTTAAGGATGGGTCTACGGAGGCAATGACTGGGTGTTTTCGTGGGTCGTTGGAGGAGTTTGCTGCTGCTGTTGAGGAGACGCATAAGGACCATGCTCAGTTTTTGATTGAGTATCGTACCGCTATCCAATTGTGTCGCGATGCTTGGAAGGAGGCTGTTTGATGGAACTACCGCTTTTTGTTGGAATTCCTACGCCGGACGGACGGGCTCCGGTGATGACGATTAACGCGCTTAAGGACATGGAAGGGGAAATTGGCCGGAAGGTATTTCCTATGGTCGCGCAGGGTTCCAGCATTGTTAAGAATCGGAACAATATTGTGAAGTCTATTCAAGAGTTGGTGCCGAACTATCAGTCGTCCGTTCCTATGCTGTGGCTCGATTCCGATATCTTTCTGGAATATGGGAGTATTCCTCAGGTGGCTAAAATGGTGAAGTGGTTTGATAATCCGCATACCCGCCGTAGGGGATATTCCGCGAATTATAATGGCGTGGATGGTCGGTCGGTCCTGGCTCTTCCCGGTGGCGAGCATCCGTTGGCTAAGAATCTGAAACACGCTCAGCGTCTCAGCTATGCCGGGTTCGGATTCTTAATGATTGATATGCCGCTCGATTATCTGTTTCATTCGGGGCCGCTGGGAGAGGATGTCTATTTCTTTGAGGAGGTCGAGGTCGAACTTCGATACTGGGAGGGGATTAAGTTATGGCATCAGAAGTTGATGGTGGTGTGAAGAAGGTTCAATCAACGATGTATGGGAAGCTAGCGTATACGAAGAAGTTTCAGGAGGATGGGAAGTTCCACTATCTTGTTACGTCACATAAGAAACCCCATGAGGAGGAGTTATCATGACCGACCAAGAGATCAACCGCGCCATCGCGGAGGCGCTGACGGCGCAGGGGTTCGCAGAGGATCTGGCGTGGAAAGCCGTGGTCGTTCACGCATCGTGCAAAGCAAGAGACAGACTGGACGAAACGCACTGGAATCCGCCCGTCATTATGGTTGAGAAAGGTGTCTATCGTTGTGGAGTCACGGGGCCGACTTGGGTATGTAATGGCGAAATTGAACCGCAGGATGTGGAACTAATCCCTCGCGACTTCCTCGACCCGCGCTACCTGGGTAAAGCCGTGGATGCTTATTGCGACAACACAGGTAACGGCTATACCGTGCACCGATGTTTTGACCCGGCGGATGGGGTGGAGGCGGTCATTTACGCCGGGCCGCTACAGGACTGGACAGGTCTGGCGGAGCACGGGCAGTCAACGCGAGCCCTCCGCAACGCCTTCGCCGCCGCGCTGGGGGTGACGAAATGAGCGAAAAAGCTGAACGGCATCTCTGGTACGGGTTCCTCTCCGATACCTTTTACGTCGGACGCACACGGCCTTACAACCATGATAAGCCTCATCTCATGAAAGCCGTAGGGGAGAAGCACGAAATTCCCGAAGCGGATGTCGTAGTAGCGTTTAAGCAGTGGTTGCTGGAGCGGCATGGAGAACGCGTGGAGTTCGCGGACGGTGTAATTCAGTGGATACCGAGCGAGGAGGGTCCGTGACATGGCTGTCGGGTGTCGCGAGCAACAGTATTAAAGCAAAACGGAAACGCAAGTCGAAGTCCCCGCACCGGCGAAAGCTGGAGCGGGGTTTTTTTGTGGGGGAGGGGGAGGGCCAGCCTGACGGG
>JAJYTS010000048.1 GCA_021792935.1 Bacillota bacterium
TAGCGCCAAAGAAGCTGAGAATCCCGCCTACTAATGCCATTAACACCAGATTAATGGATAGCGCGAAGGTAAACACGGTTGGATCAATGTAGCCGATCCAGCTCGCGTAGATACCCCCCGCCAACGCGGCCATGACGGCGGATAGGACAAACATTTCCCGTTTGATGTTCTCGGGATTCAACCCCAGAAGGCTGGTCGCGATTTCGCTGGATCGAACCGCCTCCAAAAGGTTTCCGGATTGGGAGCCAACGAGTCGAATGGCGTACCAACTTGCCGCCGCCACCAATGTCCACACCAACACGTAGTAGTCGTTATTGCTGAAGGAAAAACCCAGCGACAGTCCCCCGATTCCCACCAGACCAGAGTTGCCGCCGGTGATGGGGAGCGCTTGGAAGACCACGTCCGCGATCATTCCGAACGCCAAAGTCGCCAATGCTAAATAATGGGTTTTTAGCCGCAAGGCGACTCGACCCACCATCCACGCGACCAGCGCGGCTAGCAGCATGCCAATCAAGAGGCCCAGCCATGGGGATCGCTGATACAAGGACGAGGTCACCCCAACTGCGTAGGCGCCGATTCCGAAAAACCCCGCTTGTCCTAAAGACACTTGGCCGGCGTAGCCCATAAAAAGGTTTAAGCCGATGACGGTGATGGCATAGAGCCCCACGATCGTTAATTCGCTAACCCAGGCGGGGCCTACCAGGCGCCCCAGAAGCACCATCACCACCAATAATGCCAGGGATTGCGCACTGGGCCATCGCCACGCCTGCGCGCGGTTGAATTGCTGCGACTTAAGGTTTGTTGCCATAATAGCCCGGAACCCACTTCCACTGACCCTTGACGATTTTCGCCAGAATTTCGGATTTGGGATCCAGCCCGTTGTGGTTGTTGGGCGTGAGATGCATTACTCCGGTGACTCCGTTGTAATGAAGATGCTCCAAGGCATTGCGTACTGATGCTGGCGTGGGGTTAGCCCCGGCTTTTTCGATGGCGGCCTTGTATAGATAGACATCATCGTAGCCAAATCCACCAAACATGTTCGCCGGCCCGGCCTTTGACTCAAATTGCTTGTTGAAGTCTTTGACGTAATTCTGCAACACCTTTTTCTGTGGATCGGAATTAGGCAGTTGAGCCGCGATGGGCAGTTTCGTGCTGGCTACAAATACGCCGTTGACCGCTTTTTTGCCGAGGGAAACGAACGCGGGGCTGCTGACGCCGTCGGAGAAGAAAATCGGCCATTTAAGTCCTAGAGAACGGTAGTCGGTGATGATGGTGTCGGCAGAGGGCGGGATGTCCCACACCACAACCGCCTGTGGTGCTGGCTTGGCGGCTTTCAGGGCGGCAAGCTGAGAGGTGACGCTAGTCGCGGTGGGGTCGATAGCCGTGCTGGCCACCAATTTAAACCCTTGCGGCGGCGCGATGCGCTTAAAGTCCGCCAGTGCGCCGGTACCATAAGACGCGTTCATATACACGAACGCGACTCGAGTCATTTTGTGGGCTTTCAAGTAGTTGAGAATGACCTGCATGGGGGTGGTGTCGACCGCCGGTACTTTAAAAATCCACTGTCTTTGCGACGCCGGATTTATCACTTCGGCATCCGATGCATTGGCGATAAACGGTATGTGAGCCCGCTCAATCTCGGGAATGGCGGCCACCGCGCTGCCGGTGGACGCGGAGCCTAAAAGGCCTAGCGGGTGATCGTTTTGAATGAGTTGCCGGTAGTTTTCCACCGCCAGGGTTACCGAGGACTGGCTATCCAAGACCACGAGTTTCAAGGGATGCCCATGGATGCCGCCGGCCCGATTGATTTGCTGCACCGCCAGCCTGGCGCTGTCCACTTCCGGCACGCCTAGCGCGCTGTAGGCGCCCGTTTCCGAAACTGACATTCCCAGCACGTATGGGGTGCGAGAGGACGCCAAGATAGACGGGGAAGACGTTGCCAACAGCGTTAGCGTTGAACCGCCGACGATTGCGGCACTCGCCAGCAGGGAGACTTTTCGACGATTTTTCAACAGGTTCACCTCTCATTTACGATTTCCCCCGAGAACAATATCTAAGTCGCGTATATCAGTTACGTAAACAATCACTTGCTTATGCCAAAACCGGAAAAATCTGTCGTTCATAAGTGTTTTGGCGAATTCCCGGTGGGTGATACCCATCATACTATATTCGACATGATCTATAATCAAGAGTTTTTGTGAAATTAGACTTTTTCAGTTGATGCGTCGATCGCGCGCGTATTTTTCTGAACGTGGCGCCGGAGCGGTGAATGTGGAGTGGGAGGGACGATGGCGGTGGGGGTTTTTGCCTGGCGGTTTTTGTTTGGACTGAGCACGACAAGCGGCGTCGGTGATGTTAGCCAAATAACGGCGGCAAATCCTGACGGTGTCGCTCTTACACTAATTGGGGATCTCGCATAAAAACGACGGCTCCATCGCGCTTAATCGCCAACATCCAAAAATTGTCGCTTCTCGTTTGATAACATAGGAGCAGAAATGGAGGGGGCACAATGCGAGAGTTGTCGCTGGCGGTTATTCCAGGAGACGGCATCGGGGTGGAGGTGGTCGCTCAGGCGCTGCGGGTGCTGCGTCGGGTCACGGATATCTCGGGCCGATTTCGATTTGAAACGCGGGAGTTCGATTGGAGTTGCCAATACTATCTCCAGCATGGGCGGATGATGCCGGAGAACGGTTTAGAGATTTTAAAGCCTTTTGACGCCATATTGCTAGGCGCTGTGGGTTTTCCTACGGTTCCCGACCACGTGTCGTTGTGGGGGCTCTTGCTGCCCATCCGCCGAGGCTTTGATCAGTATGTGAACTTGCGTCCCGTGAAAATCTTGCGGGGGGTTGAAAGCCCGCTGCGCCGGTATCAGGCGGGTATGGTGGACTTCGTGGTGGTGCGGGAAAATACGGAAGGCGAGTATTCGAATATTGGCGGCAGTTTGCGCCCCGGCACTCCGGATGAGGTGGTGGTGCAAAATAGTATTTTCACCCGCATGGGTACGGAACGGGTGATGCGGTATGCGTTCGACTTGGCGTTGCGCTTGCGTAAGACACGGATAACGGCTGCCACCAAGTCAAATGGTCTGAATTACACCATGCCGTTTTGGGACGAGGTATTCCGCACAGTAGGCCGAGACTTTCCCCAAATTGACCAAGAACTTAATCATGTTGACGCGTTGGCCGCCTACTTCGTGACGCGCCCGGATCATTTTGGCGTGGTGGTGGCGTCCAATCTCTTCGGTGATATTTTGACGGATATTGGCGGAGCCATTCAAGGCGGATTGGGGCTGGCGGCAGCCGCCAACATTAATCCGGAAGGGCGCTACCCCTCCATGTTTGAACCGGTGCACGGTTCCGCGCCGGACATTGCCGGCCGCGGAATCGCCAATCCCATCGCGCAATTGTGGACAACGAAGCTGATGTTGGATCACCTGGGGTATTTTGACGAGGGGGCATGGATTTTAGAAGCGATTGAAGCCACCTTGTTCCAGCAAATCCGCACTTCGGATTTAGGTGGGGCGGCCACCACCAAAGAATTTACCGATGCGGTCATCGATAACTTACCGGGATAGTCCGCACCTCTTCGTAGGGACGGTCCCTTTGCTTACTCTGCTCCTAGGTTAGCGGTATAATTGGACCGGCATGTTTCAAGGACTCGCGGCAATGGCGCCAAGCTAACATTCCGTGGAGGGATTGGACTTGAAAAAGCTGGACAACGGAAAGCGGGGGAGAATTGGCATGACCCACGAGGAGTTGCAGAGCGTTTTTGATGGACATAAGGCATGGCTGGAAACAAGCGGCGAGAAAGGAAAGCGGGCCAATTTCTCTGACGCCGATCTGGCGGGCGCGGATTTGCAGGGAGCGGATCTGCGGGGCGCCAATCTGCAACGCGCCAATCTTCAAGGAGCGAAATTGCAGGGGGCACGACTATATGGAGCCAGCTTCTTTGGCGCTAACCTTAAAGAGGCGGACCTTTCCGGGGCGGATCTGCACAATGCCAGTGTTTTTGGCGCGGATCTAACGGGTGCCAATCTTCAAGGAGCTAATTTAGAAGGGGTGAAACTTGGGGGGGTAAAGCTTTCGGGCGCCAATTTCGAGGGCGCGTCAGGTGTTGACCGCGCCAACATAAAATAACGTTCCGCGGCAGGGCCCCGAGACCTGTGCTCGGGGCTTTTTTGTGATAAAGAGTACACCCGCTGATTCTAAAGACTGGAGGGCACCAGGGGAACGGCATGATATTTTTCGTAGGCGCCAATCGCGCTGGTGAAAAGCAAGGTTTCCCCGATCGGGTCCAGACCCCGCAAAAGTTTTTCCCGCCTTTCCGGATGAATGTCAAAATGGCTCTCAAACTGACCATCCGCACTTTTGACTGTTTGCTCCTCCAGATTTACTGTGAGGGCCCATTCCCGGCTGCGCGTCGTCAGGTCAAACAGCCGATTAATGTCCGGGTCTTCCAGGGTGAGAGGCAAGAGACCATTTTGAAAGCAGTTGTTGTAAAAGATATCCGCGAATGAAGGGGCGATAATAACCCGAAATCCGAAGTCCATGAGCGCCCAGGGGGCATGTTCGCGGGAGGATCCGCAGCCGAAATTGGGGCCCGCGATTAAAATGGTGGCGTGATTGTACGGGGGCTGGTTCAGAACGAAATCGGAATTAGGGAGTCCGTTTTCGTTAAAGCGCCAGTCGTAAAAAAGAAACTGTCCAAAGCCAGTCCGTTCGATGCGCTTGAGAAATTGCTTGGGAATAATTTGATCGGTGTCCACATTGCTTCGCCGCAGCGGCGCCACCATACCGGTATGGGTCGTAAATGGATTCATGAACGGACCTCCAATCCCAGAGCGCGAACGTCGACCAGGTGTCCCGTGATGGCGGCGGCGGCCGCCATTTCCGGGCTGACCAAATGGGTGCGCCCGCCTCGCCCTTGTCGCCCCTCAAAATTGCGGTTGGACGTGGACGCGGCTCGCTCGCCCGGTTCAAGAATATCCTCGTTCATCCCCAGACACATGCTGCAGCCGGGTTCTCGCCATTCAAAGCCCGCGTCCTTAAATACAGAATCTAGCCCTTCTTCTTCGGCGGAACGTTTTACTCGGCCCGAACCGGGAACCACCATGGCGCGAACGCCAGCCGCCACACGCTGTCCTTTTATAATGCTGGCGGCGCGCCGCAAGTCATCCAGCCGGCCATTGGTGCAAGAGCCAACAAACACGCGCTGCACCGGGATTTGATTCAGAGGAATTCCCGGTGTCAGGCCCATATACGCTAAGGCCCGACGCATGGTGTCGGCCCGGTCCGGATCCGTTTCAAGGGCAGGGTCGGGAACGCTTTCGGTAATTGGAGCGCTCATTTCTGGATTGGTGCCCCAAGTGACCATGGGAGCCAACTGTCGGATGTCCACTTCCACCACCCGGTCAAAGACGGAGCCAGGGTCTGTTGCTAGCTCCAGCCATTGCTTACGGGCGCTCTCGAATTGCGCGCCCTGGGGAACGTAGGGACGGCTTTGCAGATAGTCAATCGTGACATGATCGGGAGAGACCATTCCCGCCCGTGCTCCCGCTTCAATGGACATATTGCAAAGGGTCATGCGCTCTTCCATGGATAAGGCGGTAACGGCGGCCCCGGTGTATTCGATAACGTGCCCGGTGGCGCCAGCAATGCCAATTTGCCGAATGAGGGCCAGTATCATATCTTTGGCGGTAGTTCCGAAAGGACGGCTGCCGACGAACCGCACCTCCATGGTTTTTGGTCGGGCTTGCCATAATGTTTGAGTGGCCAGCACATGCTCCACTTCACTGGTTCCGATCCCGAAGGCTAATGAGCCAAACGCCCCATGGGTGGAGGTATGGCTGTCGCCGCACACAATTGTCATTCCAGGTTGGGTGAGGCCTAATTCTGGGCCGATAATGTGAACAATTCCTTGGTCGGGGTGATGCAAATCCAGTAAGGGGACATCAAATTCCTGGCAGTTTTTGGCTAGTTGTTCGATCTGGCGGCGAGCGATTTCGTCCTTGATTGGCAGCGTGCGGTCGCTGGTGGGGACGTTGTGGTCCATCACCGCCACGGTTAGATCAGGGCGCCGCACCTTTCTGCCGGTTTCGCGAAGACCGGAAAACGCTTGCGGCGAGGTCACTTCGTGAATGTAATGGCGGTCAATGTACAAAAGAGTCGATTGTCCGGCCGTTTCTTCCCGCACGAGATGATTATCCCAAATTTTTTCAAACAAGGTGGCCATCTCCGCACGTCACCATCCTTTCTCAGGTCAGGGTTCAAAAATTTGCGCCCATTGTAATCCCTCATGAGGCAATTGTCTATTAATTCTTCGCGCCAAGCCTTATTCAATCTTGTTTCTTTTTTTACGCAATCCTAGGTGTATGGCGGGCTCTATTGCCGCGTATATCGAAAAAGCTGGAGGTCCTGTGTGGGTACCTACCACCTTACCCATTCAATCGCATTGATGCAATCACAAATTTCTAAAAATATTTGTTAAATTTACTCCCCGATGGGCTGGCAACCCGGTATAATGAGCGGCAATATTCCAAGGAGGTGGTTATGGTGAGTGAGACTCCGCTCGAGAAAATGCGGGAAAGAAGCCGCGTAACCATAGACGGGCCGGAACGCGCTCCCCATCGCAGTATGTATCGCGCCATGGGGTTTACCGACCAGGATTTTCGCCAGCCCTTTATAGGGTTGGCCAATTTGTCGACTGAGGTTACGCCGTGCAATTTTCATTTGAGCACGGTAGCTGGGGAGGTAAAAGTGGGGATTCGCGCCGCTGGCGGAACCCCGGTCGAATTTCCCACGATTACCGTGAGCGATGCCATTGCCATGGGACATCAAGGGATGAAGGGCTCGCTTATCAGCCGTGAAATTATCGCCGATTCCATTGAAGTGGTGGCCTTTTCCGAGGGGTTTGACGCGCTGGCGGCGGTTGGAGGATGTGACAAAAATCTTCCGGGGATTCTCATGGCGGCCGCGCGCCTCAACATTCCCACCGTGGTCCTCTATGGCGGCACGATGATGCCAGGTCATTTTCATGGGCACGATGTCAGCATTGAGGATGTGTTCGAGGCGGTGGGAGCGCATGCGGCGGGCCGGATGAGCGGGGAAGAGCTGGATGCGTTGGAGCGGGTGGCATGTCCCGGCCCCGGGACCTGCGGAGGACTTTTTACCGCCAATACCATGGGCACATTGGTTGAAACGCTGGGGATGGCACGGTTGGGCACCTCCGCGATTCCGGCCATGCATCCGGATCGGGCGAGCGCGGCGCGGGGTGTGGGATCTCAAGTGATGCGGACTCTTGCTGATGACATTCGTCCTCGCGACGTGCTGACGCGGAAAGCGTTTGAAAATGCCATTCGCGTCGCGGTTGCGCTTGGCGGATCCACCAATAGCGTCCTGCATTTGCTGGCGATTGCCGGTGAGGCCCAGGTGCCCTTGTCATTAGATGATTTTGACCGGATTAGTCACGAGACGCCTCACATCGGGAATCTCAAACCGGGCGGGCAATATTTAATGGCCGATTTGCATCGTGTGGGCGGCGTGCCTTTAGTTTTGCGAAGATTGTCGGAGGCCGGATTGCTGCATGAGGACGCCATGACCATTACGGGCCGAACCATCGGGGAAGAATTGCGGGATTATCCCCTTTCGGGGAGCGAGGAGGCAAGCCGCATAGTATTTCCCGTGAGCAATCCTTTGCATCAGGATGGTGCCTTAGTGATTTTGAAAGGCAATCTGGCTCCTGAGGGCGCGGTTCTTAAGGTCACTGATTCTTCTGGATCCGTACAGTTTACGGGAAAAGCACGGGTTTTTGATGGAGAAGAGGCTGCTTTTGAGGCCATATCAGAGGGCCAGGTGGAATCGGGGGAAGTGGTGGTTATTCGCTATGAAGGTCCGCAAGGCGGACCGGGAATGCGGGAAATGCTTAGCGTAACCGCCGCCATCGTGGGGCAGGGGCACGTGTCGGATGTCGCCATGGTTACCGACGGGCGGTTTTCCGGGGCAACACGTGGACCCATGGTTGGCCATGTGGCGCCGGAAGCATGGGTTGGGGGCCCTCTTGCCCTGGTCAAGGATGGAGACTCGATTACCATCGATACGGTTGCGCGAGAAATTTCAGTCGCTCTGTCCGAGGAGGAACTCAAGGACCGTCGAGACCTGTGGCGCCGGCCTGATCCCAGCTACACCCGAGGGGCACTGGCCAAATACCAACGTCTTTTTTCATCCGCCAGCCGGGGCGCCCGTACAACAATATGGGACGACTAAAAGTTTTGAGGGGCCACCCTGTGTTCAATGGTAAGAGGGTTGGCGCGAATTAGCGAGAGCGCTTTTTTGCTACCGGAAAATGGAAGAAAATTTTTTTCAAAAAACAGGAGGATTTTTCGCTTGTTCGGCGAATAACTTTTTCCTATAGCACGTCGAAGTGTACCTAGGGATCCGCTCATCTGAGTAGGACCAAGCGGTACAGACCTGAAAAGGTTACACCGTGGGGATAAAAAACCCGTGGCAAGTTCGTAGAAACTTGTTGCGGGTTGTTTTTTTATAGTTTGGCGATGATGGGGAGCGTTGCGAACGACGATGGCAGCGACTCAGGGTATGGTGCAAGCCTGAGACGTCAATCGCGGCTTCTCGCCCCGGAGCTCCTTTTTCGATGGCTGGCGGAGAAAAAGGCGGGTCATGCCGTTATCCAGTTGAGCCTCACCTAGAGGGTGGGGGAAAAAGGGTGGTACCACGTGCAAACGTCCCTTTCCTACGGGAAAGGGCTGTTTTTTATTACTAATCGAAGGAGGCGAAAGGGCGATGGGATATCGCATTGTTATCGATATGGCGGCGGCTCCGGCCGCGGAAGCACGTCTTTGGGCACTGGTGAATCAGCGTGGCATTGAAGTGTTGCAAGCCTCATTCTTGAGAAACCGTCTTGACAAGCGCATTCACGCGACTTTGGAGGTGGATGTCGATTTGATTGGCACGCGCCGGCTTATGCGCCAGTTAGGACGTCACCACGACATTTTGCGAATGTCCCTAGATGCCGAACACTCCGTCGATTTATTAGACAGCGGGGAATCCAAGCCCACATTGCCAGCCCGAAGGCTGCGCATTCCTGTACGGAAGGGAGCATGTGTATGAGCGCCACAGTTTATTATGACAAAGATGCGGATCTCAGCCTTATTCAATCTCGTGTGGTAGCCATTATTGGCTACGGAAGTCAGGGACACGCACATGCCTTAAATTTGCGGGAAAGCGGTGTGCGCGTGGTGGTGGGTGTGCGGGAAGGGGCTTCCCGTGACCGCGCCGCACGCGATGGCCTGGTGGTCATGGATGTCGACCAAGCGGTTCAAGCCGCTGATGTGGTGATGATATTGGCCCCGGATCATGTGCAGCCGGACTTATACCGGGAGGCCATCGAGCCTCATTTGCACGCCGGACATGCGCTAGCCTTCGCCCATGGTTTTGCTATCCATTTTCGAGAGATTGTGCCGCCACCGACGGTTGACGTATTCATGGTTGCCCCCAAGGCGCCGGGCCATTTAGTGCGCCGTTTGTACCGCGAGGGGCAGGGCACCCCCTGCCTTCTGGCCGTGCATCAAGACGCTTCCGGTCAGGCGCGGGCCATTGCCATGGCCTATGCCGCGGGGATTGGCGGAACCCGTGCCGGAGTTATCGCCACCACATTTCGTGAAGAGACAGAGACTGATTTGTTTGGCGAGCAAACGGTGTTGTGCGGGGGAATTTCCGGGTTGGTGAAAGCGGGGTTCACAACCTTGGTAGACGCGGGCTATCAGCCGGAAATCGCCTATTTTGAGACCCTCCACGAGTTGAAGCTCATCGTTGATTTGATGTATGAGGGCGGTCTCAGCGCCATGTGGTATTCCGTGTCGGATACGGCCGAATATGGCGGATTGACGGTAGGGCCGCGGCTTGTGGGTGAGGACACCCGAGAGCAGATGCGGCAGGTGCTCGACCGTATTCGTAGCGGCGCATTCGCCCGAGAGTGGATGGCGGAAAACCGCGAAGGGCGTTCGACGTTTGAAGCCTTGCGGGAAGAGTCCCGGCAGCACCCGGTTGAGGCTGTGGGCCGAGAATTGCGGGCCATGATGTCCTGGTTGCGGCCGTCGGTTCAGGCAGAGGTTTCCGAGGAGGTGCGCTAACCATGGGTTCTGAAATCGTGCATATTTTTGATACCACCTTGAGAGATGGGGAGCAGTCTCCGGGCGTGGCCTTAACGGTAGCCGAAAAGCTGGCCATCGCCCATCAGCTTAATCGGTTGGGCGTGGATTTTATTGAAGCCGGCTTTCCAATTTCCTCCGCCAGCGATTTTGAGGCGGTGCAGGAGATTGGTCGGCAAATTGACGGGAGTCATGTGGCCGCTCTGGCCCGCTGTGAAGCGGCCGATGTGGAGGCGGCGGCTCGCGCTCTAGAAACGTCCTCAAACCCCCGTCTCCATGTTTTTATCGCCACCTCGGCGGTGCATATGCGCGCCAAATTGAATCTTTCGCCCGTAGAGGTGCTGCGGCGCGTGGATCAATTTGTTCGTGAGGCCCGCCAGCACGTGGAGGATGTGGAGTTTTCCGCCGAAGACGCCACCCGTTCCGATCCGGCTTTTTTGGCGGAGGTGGTGGACGCCGCAGTTGGCGCCGGGGCACAGACGATTAACCTGCCGGATACGGTCGGTTATGCCATGAGCAACGAATATGCGGCTTTAATTGCCGCCATTCGCCGACGCGTGCCCGACGGGATAACCATTTCCGTGCATTGCCATGATGATTTGGGGCTTGCCGTGGCTAATTCGCTGGCGGGCATTGAGGCGGGCGCTCGTCAAGTCGAGGTTGCGGTTAATGGCATTGGTGAACGGGCCGGAAACGCGGCCTTGGAGGAAGTGGCTGTCGCTTTGTCCGCCCGCTTTGATCACTGGGGTCTTCAACATGGCTTGCGGCTGGAAGAAATCTATGAAACCAGTCAACTGGTGAGCCGTTTAACTGGCATGGCAGTACAGGCTAACAAGGCAATTGTAGGGAAAAACGCCTTTCGCCACGAATCCGGCATCCATCAAGACGGGATGTTGAAAGATCCCCGCACTTACGAGTTTCTGGACGCCAGTTCCCTGGGACAGGGTAGCCATCTAGTGTTGGGAAAGCATTCCGGCCGCCACGCCCTTCGCGAGCGGTTGGAGCGATTAGGAATCGCATATAGCGCGGATGATTTGCGCCACATGCAGCGGCATATCAAGGCGGTGGCGGAGGGCAAGAACTCTATTGATGATCAGGAGTTATACGGGATTTGGGAACAAGTCTCCCGCGAGACGGCTGGTGGTCGCCATGGGTCATAGTCTCGCCGTCCTTCCCGGGGACGGCATTGGGCCTGAGGTGACTCAGGAAGCTCTGCGGGTGTTGGAGTCCGTGGGACGCTTGGGACGGATATCCATTGAAGTGGAACGGGGACTAATTGGGGGAGCGGCTCTTGACGCCACCGGCGATCCCTTTCCCGAGGCAACCAACCAACTGGTGCATCGCGCGGGCGCCACCCTGTTGGGGGCGGTGGGTGGGCCGGCTTGGGCGGGGGCGGTAAAAACTCCCGAGCAAGGATTGCTGCGGCTTCGGACCGCGCTGGGTTGTTTTGCCAATGTGCGCCCCTTTGAAGTGCTTCCCGGGTTGGAGTCAATATCGCCCTTAAAGCAAGCTTTTTCTGAGGGCATGATTATTCGCGAATTGTTGGGCGGGCTGTATTATGGTCAGCCCCGGGGGCGTGAAGGGGATGGCGCTTATGATACCGCCCGCTACAGCGTGGGGGAAATTGAGCGTGTGGTGCGGTTAGGGTTTCAGGCAGCGGCCCGGCGAAACCTGGAACTCGTCTCTGTCGACAAGGCCAACGTGCTGGAAACCTCTAAGTTGTGGCGCCAAACGGTAACCGGGATGGGGCAGAGGGAATTTCCCCAGGTGGCGGTGCGGCATTTGTATGTTGATGCCGCCGCTATGGAAATGGTGCTGTCCCCGCAGCGCTTTCAAGTGGTGGTCACCAGCAATTTATTTGGAGATATTCTAAGCGATTTGGCGGGAGGGCTGGTAGGGAGTTTAGGGGTTTTGGGTTCCGCCAGTCTTAGCGGCTGGGCGGTGGGGTCGGGTCTTTACGAGCCGGTGCATGGATCCGCCCCCGCTCTTGTAGGGCGCGGCATCGCCAATCCGATTGGCGCCATTTGGTCTTGCGCGCTGTTGTTGGAGTGGAGCTGGGGATTATCGGACGCGTCCCGCATCGTGAAAGAGGCGGTACGTTCCACGGTAAGAGAAGGCGTGCGCACGCCCGATATTGGCGGGAGTGCCAGCACCAGGGAGTTTGGGGACACGGTGTTAAGTCACGTGGAGGCGGCCTATCAAGATATAGCCGCATATGGCGGCAGGTAAAGAGAAAGGAGGATTCTCATGACGGGAGCCGAGCACTTGTGGGAAGAGTTGAAAAGGTTGGGAGTGGATACCGTATTCGGGGTGCCGGGGGGAGCGGTTTTGCCTTTGGTGGACGCCTTGTCCGCCCACAAGGATATTCCGTTTATCGTGACCCGGCATGAGTCGGCCGCCATCCATGCCGCCGACGGCTACGCCCGCGTTAGCGGCAAGCCGGGGGTGGCGTTGGTGACGTCAGGGCCGGGGGGAACCAATGCTTTGACCGGGTTAATGACCGCGATGACCGATTCCGTACCGATGGTGGTGCTGGCAGGCCAGGTTCCTACCGCGCTTATTGGCACCGACGCTTTTCAAGAGACGGATTTATTCACCATGGCTCTTTCTGTGGTTAAGCATAGCTGGAAGGCGGAAAACGTCAACAATTTAGGGGGCGTTGTGCGCGACGCCTATCGGTTGGCCCAAGCCGGAAGACCGGGTCCGGTATTGATTGAGCTGCCCAAAGATGTGCAGCTGGCCCCCGTTTCCGCTGATGAAGCTGGGGATGTGGCTCCCACTTACCGACCGGTTTCCCCATGGTCTTGTCCATCCTTGCTGAAGGCGCGCCTGCGATCATATTTTGCCCGGGCCCAGCGCCCTATTTTCTATGTCGGGGGCGGCGTAGTTTCCAGCGAAACCGGGCATTGGGTGAAATTATGGTCGGAGCGCTATCAGGCGCCCGTCACGTCCACCTTGATGGGGTTGGGCGCATTCCCCGCCAACCATCCTCATTGGTTGGGAATGTTGGGAATGCATGGGACCTATGCCGCCAACAACGCTGTGCAAGAAGCCGACTTAATCGTGGCCTTGGGGGTGCGATTTGACGATCGGGTAACGGGGCGTATTGAGCACTTTGCCCCTAAGGCTCGCATTGTGCATGTTGAGGTGGACCAGGCGGAACGCGATAAATTGGTCAAGACGGATATGACCCTGTGCGGAGATCTTCGAGACGTCTCTCCCGTTTTGGACTCTCTGGTTCCGTCCATAAAACATGAGCCCTGGATGGAGGTGATAAAGAAGTGGCAAGCGGAGCATCCCCTGCGCATGGGCGAGGCGCCGCCGGGGCAGCTGGCCAGCCCCATGGTTCTGTCAATGTTGTCGCAAGTATTGGATGATGATGATGTTGTCGTGACCGATGTGGGACAGCATCAGATGTGGGCCGCCCTCTTCATTGGGCGCAACCGCCCGCACCGTTTCGTTACTTCCGGTGGTGCCGGCACTATGGGGTACGGTCTTCCTGCGGCTATTGGGGCAAGCATGGCCGCTGGTGATCATCTCGTGGTTCTGGTGGCCGGTGACGGCAGCTTTCAGATGAATTTGCAGGAACTGGCCACAGTGGGGCAATATCAAATTCCCCTGCTTATTTTAGTGATGAATAATGGCGGCCATGGCATGGTTCGTCAATGGCAGGATCTATTTCATGGGCAACGCCGCCACGGAGTTGATCTGCAAAACCCCGATTTTGTGGAGTTGGCGCGTATTTTTGGAATTGGCGGAATGACTGTGGATACAATCGAACGCTTGCAAGAGGCCTTGCGATATATGCGTCAAAATCATGGGCCGATGATTTTCGACGTACGCATAGACCCTGACGAGAAGGTGTTCCCCATGGTTCCTAGCGGCAAGAGTCTTTCCGAGGTGCTCGAAGGCTAGCTTGGGTCCATTCCCGAAGCGTTGAAATCATAATAAGGAAGTGGCGTATCATGGGTACACGATTGATTTTCTTCAACGGCAGCGTTGTTGCTGAGGAGGATGTGCATATATCCCCGTTTGATCACGGGTTTTTATACGGGGACGGGATATTTGAGGGCATTCGAGCCTATAATGGCCGGGTCTTCAAGCTGTCCGAGCATATTTCACGATTGTTCGCGTCGGCTAAAAGTCTATTGCTCAAAATTCCCTATTCGCCGGAAGAGTTGGCGTCCGCCGTTATTGAAACGGTGAGGGCCAATGCCTTGAAGGACGCTTACATTCGGTTGGTGGTCTCGCGGGGAGAGGGAGATTTGGGATTGGATCCCCTGCATTGCCCCAATCCCACCGTTATTATAATTGCTGATTCTATCCAGTTGTTTCCTGAATCCCTTTACGAATCCGGCTTGGCATTGGCATCGTCCGCAATTAGGCGCCCGGCGGGGGACGTTTTAAATCCCCAGATAAAGTCGCTGAATTATCTCAATAGCATTTTGGCCAAGATTGAAGCAAGCCAACGCGGCGTTCCCGAGATGGTACTCCTGAATCAGTTAGGGCACGTTGTGGAAGGAACTGGCGACAATATATTTATTGTCCGCGAACAGGTGTTGATCACGCCGCCTTTGTCGGCCGGCATCCTACCGGGTATTACGCGCGCGGCGGTGATGGAATTGGCGCGTGGAGAAGGCTTGGAGGTGCGCGAGGAAAACTTTACCCTGCATGATTTATATAACGCGGATGAATGTTTCTTAACGGGAACCGCCGCGGAAGTCATTCCCGCCATCTCCTGTGACGGGCGCGCTATTGGCATGGGAAAGCCCGGACCCATCGCCAAGTCTGTACGCACCCTCTTTATGCACTATGCGCGCGAACAAGGAGCGCCTGTTTATTCGAATCTGTCTTGGCTTTAATCGCGTTAAATTCTGGGGCGGAGAAGGAAGACTTGTTCTTCCCGTCCCGGATTTTTTTGTGATTTAAGCAGCATCGGCTTTTCCCTATTCCCGGTTTACCGTGAAAGCTTAATGGGTTGCCAGAAGGTCGACGTCCCCACCATCGCCTTAACCGATTACCCCTTGTCGCCATTAACCCACCATGCCGACGTGGCGCTGTTGTGTCCCGCCGGGACTGCCTCTCATATGGATTCCTTCGTTCGCCCCCCACGCCCTATTCAAGCTATTTTGCGCAGCATGTCGGGACAGAAGTCGGCCGCTATGATTGGGCAATTTTCGAA
>JAJYTS010000049.1 GCA_021792935.1 Bacillota bacterium
GCGGAATACCTGATTTAATTGCGGCGTTTTCGGCGGGCATTCCAAATGCGTCCCACCCCACCGGGTGCAGCACCATATAGCCAGTCATACGCCGAAAACGGGCGATCACGTCGCCCAACGTATATACCCGCACATGTCCCATATGGAGATGGCCGGATGGATAAGGGAATTGCTCTAAACAATAATATTTAGGCTTGTCGGCAAAATTCACGGCGATATACAACTGATCTTCGTCCCATCGCACTTGCCAATAACTCTCTACTTCATGAACATCATATCGGTCAGATGTTTCCGTCTTCTCTTCCACGGTCTCTTCCTCCAACAAAAAAAATCCCTAGCTTGCTAGGGACGAGCATTAGCCCGCGGTACCACCCCGGTTAGCCCCCTGGGGGCTCACTTATTCGAGCGCTAACGGGCCCAGCCGCGATCTCCCTCGCTGAGAAGGGACACGGGGTGGTTGGCTCGCACCGGCCGCCAAATCTCTTTGCATCCCCCGCGCTCACACGTCGAGTTCATCAATCTTGGACTTTTTCGATTATGGATTATTGTATGATAGGCAGTCGACAAACGCAAACCTCCTGCCACTTCACGACCCTGGAAAGACAGTGCAGCGCCCTCGGGTAGCCAAACGTAAAGAGACGGAACGCTCTGATCTCAATTCGGTCAGAGGCCATGCCGCGTTCCAGCCTCACTGGAAACCGCGCACGTCGTACGACGCGATAACACCGCGTTCAGCAAAGATGGCGTCAAAAGTCCGCGTACACACCAAGATATGTTAGGAAACGCGGCGAATCATGTAAAAACTTGCCTGTCAAAGAAGGATTCGCCAGGAAAAAGTCGAAATTTCGTCATGATCCACGTCACCACGAATTATCGAGGAGCAAGTAGGCCATGGAAGAGACTGTACTGGATATTAAACAACTGTACCAGTCCTGGCAAAAATCGGCGGCTCTGGAGGTTGTCTTTCAACCGCTCGTACATATCTCAAGTGGAAAACCCTTTGGGTTTGAGGCTTTAAGTCGGCCCAAAATAAATCGCGAGTCCGTTCCCATCAGTCTGTTGTTAGAGTCTTGCACAATGGCAAAGCAATTATCGGAATTTGATCGGGTGGCTATCCCCGTTATTCTGCGTACGGCATCTAACCTCAAGTTTCCTCGCCACCAAAAATTGTTCGTGAATTTTTCTCCGTTTACCCTTTTGGACGTGGACTTTGTCATGAATGCCCTTGACAGCTCGGGAGTCAACCTCCACCCCTCGCAGCTGGTCATCGAAATTTCTGAGCGCGAGACATTGCCGGGAATCAATATTCCCCAACTGCTGGCACCCTATCGGCGCAAAGGCATGGCCATCGCCCTCGACGACTTTGGTGCCGGATATTCCGGCCTCACCCGAGTGGTTGACCTTGATCCCGATTACGTCAAAATTGATTTGGGCCTGGTGCGCGACATTGACCGAAACCCCGTTAAGCACGCGCTGGTGGAAAGCACCGTACAATTCGCGGCCCGCTCCGGCCGGTTGCAGGTTCTGGCGGAAGGCATCGAAACCCAAGCGGAACTGGCCACCCTCTTCGAGCTGGGGATAAATCTGGGCCAAGGCTATCTCCTAGGCAAGCCTCATGAACAGTTACGACACAAATCCCACGGTGTTGCCCTGGAACTGTTGGCACGACGGCTGCCTGACCCGTCGGAGCTACTCCACGCCTTTATGACCACCACGCAGAGAATGGTGGATGGCATTGGCAGCGGAGAAGGCTTAGCGAGTCATGTGGTGCATTTGGCCATGCGCTTAATGGCTGCCAGCCATGTCTCGCTGTGGAAGCCGGAGGGAAAGGATTTGGTGGTAGATTATGCCTTCCCCGCCATGCCCAAACAAATTTCCCGCCTTGAATTGCACCCACGCCACCTGAGCTACCAGGCCATGACCGAGCGCAAAACCATTGTGCTGCAAACAGCAAAGGAATGCGCCCAGAGCCCTGTGGCGGGCCCACTCGGAAGCCAATCACTATTGCTGGTGCCCGTGGTGGACCGAACGCAAGCCCGCGCCCTCCTCAGCGTGGGATTCTCTCAACCCGGTCAAATTCGCCCCCAAGAAATTCAGATGACCGAAGGGCTTGCGCGGCTCATGGCTCTCGTGACCGCCATACCCGGGTCGGAACAAGATCCGCCAGGGGTGGGCGAGCCGGTATTTGAAGCCATGTCCAGCCTCATGACCTCCAACGACTTAGAATCGCTGCTAGCAAAGGTGATGGAAGCCGCCCTCTCGGTTAGTGGTGGCCATTTGGGCTACGTTGGCCTATTGACAGCCGATAGTCTACACGCGGTCACGGCTGAAAAAGAGACCTTTGACATGGCTAAAGACGCGTTATGGGACGAAACCACCTATATGGGCAAAGGGCCCGCGGGGCGTGCCCTACGCGAGCGGCGCATGATCATTATCCAAGACGTGGAGACCGATGCCTCGATGAATCCTTGGCGCCAAGATATCAGAGCTGATGGCATTCGTGCCGCCCTGGCCATCCCTCTGATCTCAAATGGAACCGTTCTGGGGCTTTTGAAGGTTTATCACAGCCGTAAAAATGGCTTTGAAACGGGCCGCATACGCCGACTACAAGGGCTGGCCTCGTTAACAACGGTTCTGATTGATAAGTGGCAAGAAGAACACGATCAAACCCGGCACTGGCTCGCCACAAATTCGCATTACGTCACCAACGTCATACGCGAACTCACTCGCGCCACCTCGGCGAAGGCCGCTTATTCCCGCATTGAGCATACCGTGCGCGAATTACTGGGTGGCGATATCTCAGGACTGGTTCGATTTAAAGACAGGGCGACGGTTGCCTGGGGTGAGGAAAAGACCGTTGTGCCTGAACTCTGGAAAGAAATCGTGCGCGTTTCTGAAACGGTAAAAGCCTCGCGCTGCGTGACCTCCGAGGACTTGGAAGACGGAAACTCCCTCTTTGCCATGCCCCTATTGGTGGGTCAAAAAGCGATTGGAGGCATCTGGGTCGTTTATCAAGACCCGGAAAAGCTGCGGCGTCCTGATGCCTCAGATTTGTTGAAACCCCATCTCATGGTTCTCTCCTTAGTCGGTGCGGCCAGTCTGCTATTGGAAGACCATGGCCTTTGACGGACTAAGATTGCCATGGCAGGGGTCCAATCAACACGGGTACACCTGCCCAGTACAGACAAGCCCTCCTTAGCGGCGAGGAGTACAACACCCCCCTTCCGCCGTCATTTAAACCACTGGCCAATAAGAGCGATCCCCTCCAGCATCAAATACGTTATCCCCGCGGCCATTAGGGGGCCAACCGGGATGCCCTTAAACAGCACAATGCCTAGAATTGAGCCAACAATTAAATCTATCATCAAATAGCTTTGATGGTTCAATAAATGAATGCCGTGACCATTCAAGTGTGTCGCGATGGCCCCGCCAAGGAGGGCCATTATTCCGGGGATGGTGATAAAGCTTTGGCCAATCTCCTTGATTCGCACCTTACCCAAGGCAAAGGGAGCCAACATCGCCAACATCAGAAACAAGAGTCCGACTTCCAAAGCGGGCTGGTACAGATGGGACAGCAAAAAAGTGAGATGCACCAACCGCAAGACCAAAAGAATGGCGGCGGAGGCGGCCAACAGATTAGATCGAGCCGCTAATCCTAGCACCAGAAATAAAACGAGCCCAATATCCGCGCCGCTAACCATGGCACTCCCCCTGTCCGTTCCAACAGCATATTTATGTCCTTGCCCTTGGCCAAAGACCCCTAGAGCCTCAACCACCATTCCCACTACGGCCAAGGGCGTACAAATGGATACCTCTAAAGTTAGGCGCCAGCTAGCACAACAAAACTCACTATTAAGGAGAACTCCAAGATAGGGAGGTTGCCCATGAATCATGATGACGCTATCCCATCCACCGCCAAGCGGAGCGACTTAGCCCCCAGTGTTTGGTGGCCTGGGCCGAGAGCCTTAGGAAAACATTCTGGCACCATTGCACCCCCTCAATTTTCGCGTCCAAACCTACGCGTGATGGTGGGAATATGCCAAGTTTGGTATTTATAAGGCGGAAAAGCCTGGCATAATCAAAGTGGAAATTAAAATGCCCAGGGAACAACCGAGGCAACATTTGGGTTGCCGGGGGAAAGGAAGACCATCATGTTTCAGTATGCTATTTCTCAGAACTTGGCACTGGCGCTCTTAACCCCACAAGACGCCGACGCGCTGTTTTCTCTCACCGACGATTCACGCGCCCACCTGCGCGAATGGCTTCCCTGGCTGGATGCCACTCAATCGCCCCAGCACACCCGCGGTTTTATCGAGACTGGCCTTCGGCAATTTGCCGACAACCAAGGATTTCAAACCGGAATCTGGTATGAGGGGCGACTGGCTGGATGCATTGGCCTTCACGCCATTGACTGGCCCAATCGCAGCACCACCATGGGATATTGGCTTGGCCGCGATTTTCAAGGCCACGGCCTTATGACCCAAGCTGCCACGGCAGTAGTGAATATCGTCTTTCAGCGCTACCAACTCAACCGCATCGATATTCGCGCCGCCCAGGGCAATCTCCGCAGCCAAGGGGTGGCAAAGCGGCTGGGGTTTTGGCAAGAAGGGGTTATCCGCCAGGCGGAATGGCTGTACGACCACTATGTTGATCACGTTCTCTATGCCATGCTGCGTGAATATTGGGGTGCCGGCCATGCCTAATCAGGCGGCATGCACGGGTACCATGAACAATCCGGGAAGGAATGAACGGTGTGAGTGTTGTTGAGATCCTGGTTATCATTTCCATATTGCTAAATCTTATTTTGCTGTTTTTGCTGCTGAACGGCCGACTCGCCAAAGCCACACGAGAGTTCCTGCATGGCGAGCTGGCCGCTATGGAAAAAGGTCAAGACCGAGTCGAGAAGTCGGTCGCCGAGAGCTTTTCCCAGGCCCGGCAAGAATCCGGCCAAGCCAATCAGGGCCTTCGCGAGGAACTGGCGCGACATATCCAGCTCTTGGGAGAGTCTCTGCAAGCCGCCACTCGAGCCGGGGCGGAGGAGCAGGGAAGACGGCTAAAAGATCTCATGGCGTTTGAGGAAGCAACCCTAAAGAGCATGGCCGCGCAGGATCAAGAACGCTTCGTGAACTTTTCGCAGCAGAATGAATCCAACTTGGGCCAGTCTCATCGCCACTTGTCGTCCCTCATGGAAGAAATGTCGTTGCAACAAAAAAATCACCTTGACTCCTTCATGAAGCAATTAGCTGATCTGACCCAAATGAACGCCAACAAATTAGAGCAAGTGCGGAACACCGTGGAGCGGCAACTCACCGCCTTGCAGCAGGATAACAGTGAGAAGCTGGAAAAAATGCGAGCCACGGTTGACGAAAAACTGCACCAAACCCTGGAACAGCGATTGGGTGAGTCCTTCAAACTGGTGAGCGAGCGCTTAGAGCAGGTTCAGAAAGGTTTAGGGGAAATGCAAAGTCTGGCATCCGGGGTGGGCGACTTGAAAAAGGTGCTCACCAACGTGAAAAGCCGGGGGACTCTAGGGGAACTACAACTGGACAATATTCTGGAACAGATTCTCACACCCGACCAATACGAATCGGGCGCTATTGTTAAAGTGGGAAGTCTGGAACGCGTGGACTTTGCCGTGCGCCTGCCTGGTCGCGATGATGGGGGGGAAATGGTGCTTCTCCCCATCGATGCCAAGTTTCCCTTGGAGGACTACCAACGCCTGGTGGATGCCCAAGACGCGGGCGATATTGCCCAATCGCAAGATGCGGGAAAGCTGCTGGAAGCCCGCATCCGAGGGGAAGCCAGGAGCATTCGGGACAAATACATAAACCCGCCCGCCACCACGGACTTCGCGATTATGTTTTTGCCTATTGAAGGGCTATTCGCAGAGGTGCTGCGCCGGCCTGGACTTTGGGAAAGCATTCAGCGCGACTGTCACGTAGTGGTTACTGGCCCCACCACCATCACCGCCCTATTAAATAGTTTGCACATGGGCTTTCGTACGTTGGCCATTCAAAAGCGTTCCAGTGAAGTCTGGAAGCTTTTGGGGGCCGTCAAGACCGAGTTTGGCAAATTCGGGGACGTGCTGGAGAAAACCCAGAAAAAACTTCAGGAAGCCAGCAATACCATTGATTCGGCCACGGTCCGCACCCGTGCTATTGAGCGTCGACTCAGGACAGTGGAAGCCCTGCCGAGCGACAGCCTCAATCCCTCACTGATGGAACCGGCGGAAATAGGGGTTGAGGATTAATAGGATATATTGAGGCCGCCATCTACGGGAATCCAGGCGCCAGTAATATAGGAGGCGGCCGGGGACAGCAAAAACCGGATAACCTCAGCCACTTCCTTGGGGTGGCCCAAACGCCCTAATGCAATCCGGTCCACTACCGCCTTATGAACCGGGCCCGACTGGGGTCCGTTTCCTGAGGCGAGAGCGCCGGGCGCCACGCCGTTGACACGAATACCCCGATGTCCCCATTCTCCCGCCCAATGACGCATTAACCCAACCAATCCCGCCTTGGCGGCCCCATAGCTGGCGGCAGGCCCGTCGCGGCTTACCTGCCAGGCGTCCACACTGCCCACCATGACGATGGAGGCGCCAAGATTGAGATACGGTGACAACACCTGTCCCAATCGAAACGCTGACCTCAAATTAACAGCCAGGGTATCATCCCATTCGGATAGCGTGGTGGCCTCCAGGGCATCGCTGTAGACAAGCCCGGCTGCATGAACAAATCCCGCTACGCCGCCCATTTCCTCAAGTTTTTCAGCTAAAGGGCCCTCCCAGTGAGACGAGGATCGTCGAAAATCCGCTGTCACGTGCTGGACCTGGGGTGCGGCAACAGGAGTGCGGCCTAAGGATATGATATTCCAGTCGGAAAGCTGCTCCGTCAAGATCAAACCCAGGGCCGAACTAAGTCCCGTCGCTACCAAGAGCGGGCGGCCACTCATCGGCATCTCGCGGATAGGGACTGGCAATCGGGGTAAAGATTGGTATGATGGAACCTGCGAATATTGGCCGTCTGAGAAAGGATGACTTGCATGGCAGAACCCCTTTTCCATTTTAGTCCCCGCCCCAACCGCGCCCACGAAATCACCTGGCACGCTTGGGGAGCGGAGGCATTTGCCGAAGCTAAACAACAAAACAAACCCATTTTATTAGCCATCTCGGCGGTATGGTGCCACTGGTGCCACGTAATGGACGAGACCACCTACTCCGATCCCCGCATTATTCAACGCATTAATGAGGGACTCCTGCCTGTTCGAGTTGATAATGACCAACGTCCCGATATCAATATGCGCTATAACATGGGGGGATGGCCTACCACCGCCATTTTAACCCCAGCTGGCGAAATTATTACGGGAGGCACCTATATTGCTCCAGAGCAAATGGCTCAATTGCTCGATCAGGTGGAGCAGTATTGGCAAACCAACAACGAAACCATTGGTGAGCAATTGGCCGAGCCCACTATGCCCACCCTTCTGGACGCACCCTCTCCCGACCATGAGGTGCTGGAACAGATTGTTGAGACCATACGCCAACAATTTGACCGGGCCTACGGCGGTCTGGGAGTCATGCCCAAGTTTCCCCAGCCTGAAGTGTGGGAATTCCTGCTGTCGCACTTCACGGCCACGGGAGACGGCTCTTTGGCGGGGATGGCGGCCCGCACCTTGGACGCCATGGCGGGTTCAATGATGTACGACCAGGTGGCGGGAGGATTCTTCCGCTATTCCACCACGCGCGAGTGGACCATCCCCCATTTTGAAAAAATGCTGGAAGATAATGCTGATTTGGCGCGATTGTATTTGCGCGCCTTTCAAATTCTGGGGGACGAGACTTATCGACAGATTGCCGACCATCTCTTATCCTGGACCAACCACACGTTAATGGGCGGCGACGGATTATGGGGTGGATCCCAAGATGCTGATGAGGAATATTACCGACTCCCGGAGGAAGAACGGCAAAAGCGCAAGGACCCCTACGTTGATCCCACCATATACACCCATGCCAACGCTTTGATGATTCAAAGCCAACTTTTAGCCGCGAGCCTTATTAACCCACAACAGTACGGCCCCATCGCCCTCACCGCATTGGAAGCCCTCTATGACCGCATGTGGGACGATGCTGAAGGTTTATACCATGTGGATACTGGCGATCAGCCCTCTTTGCCCGGACTCCTCATCGATGTCGCATGCTTTGCAAACGCCCTTCTCGACGGCTACGAATATACGGGCGATCCGGTGCTGTTGGAACGCGTCCACACCCTCATGAACTGGGCGGAAACCCATTTATGGGAAGGACGGGTCTATTGGGACCAGTCCGACCGTCAAGGGGATGAAGCGCTAGGCCGTTTAAAACACCGACAGCAACCGCTTAAGGAAAATACGCAAATGGCGCGTCTGTGGCTTCGGCTGGGCACTATTGAAAATGACGAACAGTCCTTAGAAAAAGGACGCGCTTTGTTGGGAGCCTTGGCGGGGTTTGCCAAAGAGCAGGGAATATTTGGAGCCGCTTGGGCGCTGGCCTCCGACATGGCCGCATCTCCGGAACTGACCGCGACCATCGTGGATTCCCCGAGTCATCCAGGAACCGACCTGCGCCGCGCCATGTTCGGCGTCTTTGATCGCCGCCGCGGCATCCGTTCATGGCCCTTAGGGTCACCAGAATTCGCGGCCTCGGAGTTGCCCGAAATTCCTCTACCGGCGCTTTACATTTGCCGAGGAACCACTTGCGCGGCTCCGGTAACAGAGCCCGATCACATTATTGAAGCTCTTAGGACTCTCATTTTTCCTGACGAATCCGCCATATCGGTAGAAAACGACGTTAACGCTTAATTGACGCCCAATTCTACAAAAAAAGAGGCCCCGCATCCGCGGGGCTTTCCTTTTGCTCTTTCTTACCGACAAATGTTAGTGGCCCCGCGCTAGAGGCGCACAGAACGAGTGCTGCCATTCTCTTCGAGACCCGCAAAAAACCTACCGCAGAGACCAAGTTTCAAGGCGCCGGCGCGAGCACGGGCTTCCGTTTCCGTTGGCAAACTGTGTATGGAATCTTTTATGGCGGTTTGAACCTGCGGCGTGTTCAGCGAGCTTAATTGGTTATTGTAGCCGCTACAATGATGACTTGCTTTGGGCCGCCACCCGGGCGCGATCCACGACGCCGGCATCGCCCCAAAGCCGTTCCAGATTATAATACTGGCGCTCTTCCTCGGTGAGGATATGAACCACCACACCGCCGTAATCCATTAAAACCCAATGGGAGCGTGAACCCGCCGCGCGATTCAGCCGCGACCATCCCTGTTCCTCCAGCACTTCACTGACAGCATCCGCGATGCTTTCCGCGTGCACAACACTGCGAGCCGAGATGATAACGAAATAATCGGCAATTAACGTCACCTCGCGCATGTCCAGAATCACGATGCGCTCGCCCTTTTTATTCTCCGCCGCCTCTGCCGCTAAAAGTGCCCCCGCTCGTGTGTCGACCGTGAATCCGCCCCCTTCTTCCTCGTTCAAATCCCGATTCATTGGCATTCCCGGATAGCCTCCAGCATATATGGATGGGGTGCGAATCCCCGAGCCTTAAGATATGCCAGAGTGTGCTGGAGAACAGCAGAGTAGCCAGCCTCGAGATTGGCCAAAGCCAGTTGCCACAAGTCCGCCCGTTCCGGGTAGTGTCGTCCCGGTTCTACCCCGTCCGCCACGAACAGCGCCTTGCCCAGTCCGTCGAGGTTGGGCGCGGCGGTCGTATGAAAACGAACCGCCCGCCATACCGATTCATTTCCCTGGCCCTCAAGGCGCAGCCACTCGGCCGCGATTGGGCCATGCAACAAAACAGGTTCCCCATCCTCGGCTGGTCCCCAATGAAGCTTGAGCCGGGCAGCCTCGGCAAGTAGTTGGGCGCGAGATAACTCGCGCGCCAAATCATGGCCCCAACCGGCCAAGTAGGCGGCCTTAATATTTAATCCATGCGTGTGAGCCAAGGTTTCCATAGCCGCTGCCACCCGTTCGCTATGATCGCGGCGATGCTGGGTAAGGCGGCCATATTGATCCTGTAGGGACAAACGACTGTCCCTCCCTTTTATTCTCGTGGTCATCTTACCGAGAATCGCCGCAATCCGCAATGCCAGAGCCGAGAACGCACATAAGCCAAAAAGCCCCCGGAAAAGAATACCGGGGACTCATGCCGGGTTTAGCCAGGTCGCCTAATACTTACTCTGACGAGGCCGAGCCTCATTGACGATGATGTCGCGTCCGCCCAACTGGGTGCCATTCATGGCCTCCACAGCCTGCTCAACATCCTGATCCTCCACCTCGACAAACCCGAAACCACGCGATCTCCCTGTTTCACGATCGGTGATAATACGGGCGCTGACCACCTGCGCATGCTGCGCAAACGCATCCGCCAATTGTTCTTCCGTCATCGACCACGGAAGATTCCCCACATACAATGTTTTTGCCACTTGCGATTCCCCCCTGTATCTTCCTCACGGCACCTGGCCAGGGACCCAGGCACCCGGTTCGCACTCTAATCCATTCGGTTCGGATAAGGAAGCACCGCGATGCTGGGAGACCTCTGACTTGGACACAGTATGAACCTTTCGCGCCTCCTTCATGCCTTAAGGGCCCCATAGACGTGGTTCTTAGCAATGTAGTGTTCCACGGCCTCTGGCACCAAATACTTAATGGACAATCCTTGTTTCAACCGCTCTCGTATCTGACTGGATGAAATGGCCAGCGCCGGCACTTCCAATGGATGGACGCGGGCAATGGATTCAGGACCCAGTTGCCGCTCCAACGCTTGAATCTTTTTCAGGGAATACCCTGGCCGGCTGGCCGCAATCAGTTGAGCGTGGCGAAAGATGCTTTCCGGGTCATGCCAGGTGACGATGTCTAAAATCGCATCGGCGCCTGTAATAAAATACCAGGCGACGGTCGAATCCACACTATTGAAATAGGATAACGTATCACTGGTGTAGGATGGGCCGCTGCGGTCAATCTCCACCCGCGCGATTTCAAATCGTTGGTTTGAAACAATGGCTAGAAACGTCATTAAATAACGGTGCTCGGGATTGGCTACAAATACCTCGGACTTGTGAGGCGGTTGACCCGAGGGGATGAAGATGACCTGATCCAGGTCAAACGCATCCCGTGCCGCTTCCGCGGCTACCAGGTGCCCGTAGTGTATTGGATTAAACGTACCACCCATAAGCCCTATGGCCCGACGCCCTTTAACCATTGCACCCCCATTCGACGCCCATGGCGGCAAATCCTCTATTTTAGGGGAAGTTGCCCATCCTCCTGAATCTCCCCGGTTAGATCCCCGTCGCGAAAGTATAGCAATCCATCCCCCACCCAAACCTCCGCATTGTCCGCGACCCCGGAACGGCGCAAGGCTTGGACGACGCCCCGCCGACGCAAATATTCGCAAAAATATCGTTCCGCCTCGGCGCTTCCCCAAAGAGTCATGGACGCCCGCCGCTCAATATCCCCCACAACCCGGGCACGCCGCGGGCTCTCCACCACCACCCGAAACCCTCGTACCAGAGGCCGCTCCACAATCGGCGCCGTGGAAGGCACCGGGGGCGGCAAGGCGTCGATTTGGCGTCGCACTTCCCACATCAAATCACTAAGCCCACTGCCGGTGACGGCTGATAAGCCCCACACACGCCTGTCGGCCATCGCCTCCTGCAGTTTTCGCAGTGCTTCGGCGCTGTCGGGTAAATCTAACTTACTGCCGGCCACAATGAAATCTTTGTGCGCCAATTCGGGGGAGAATGCCTCCAATTCGGCACGAATGACGCCATAGTCCTCCACCGGATCACGGCCGCTACCCGGGTCTAAGTCGACCAAATGAACCAAGAGACGGGTGCGATTAAGATGGCGGAGAAACGTATCCCCGAGTCCTGTGCCTTGATGCGCGCCCTCAATTAATCCAGGAACGTCGGCAATGACAAATGGGTCCCCATATTGAGTGACGACTCCCAGATTAGGCACCAATGTGGTAAACGGGTAGTCCGCGATTTTGGGGCGCGCCGCAGAAACGACGCTAATCAAGGTGCTTTTCCCGGCATTGGGATACCCCACCAATCCCACATCCGCCAGCAAGTTTAGCTCCATGCGCACCCAAAACGCTTCTCCCGGCTCCCCTCGTTCAGCCACCTTCGGGGTACGATGAGTGGAGCTGACAAAATGTATGTTGCCTTTTCCGCCCCGCCCGCCTTGGGCTATCACCGCCGTCTCCCCAGGGTGAATCAAATCCGCCAGCACATCTCCATTTTCCCGCATCACCACCGTGCCGGACGGCACTTTTATGACAAGATCCTCGCCATCAGCACCGTGGCGCCGATTCGTTCCTCCCGATTGTCCATTTTGAGCACGAAAGTGCCGTTGATGGCGAAAATCGGTCAGGGTGTTAAGGCCTGATTCGACGGCAAAAATCACATCTCCGCCATGGCCCCCGTCGCCCCCGGCGGGACCGCCATTGGGCACAAACTTTTCTCGTCGAAAGGCCACCGAGCCATTTCCTCCGCCGCCTCCCTGCACAAATACCGTCGCTTCATCAACAAACATCTTCCACACTCCTAGGTCTGGATGGTGGTTCCGGGGGTTGTCCCCCGCTTCTTGACGGTATATCCGCACTCCACCCCGTCCCGCAATCCGCGCCATCCCCAGGGCCGTCTCAATGGCGGGTTCTGAGCCACATAGATATAAAAGCCCTGAGAGACAAACCGCACCTCAATGTCATCGTCGGCCACCCGCGTAGCTTGCGACAACCGCCATTCCAACATCCAGAAGGCGCGATAAGTGGGATCCAAGTGGTCAAACTGCTCCCAGCGAATAATGATGCCGCGTTCTTCCGCGTAGGCATCCCACCGCAAAAATAGATACGACCAGCGGCTGGGCAATCCTCTAAACCACAACGACTGGTCAGACTCCGATTCCACCAGTGCCGCTAAAGCTTCCTCCGCTTTGGCCCCGGCACCCAACTGAAACCAACCGCTGGTCAACTGCAAACGGTTAGCCAGACGGTGCCGGCGCTGTCGCACAATATAGATAGTCCGGCGCCGGTAATGCAAAGCCAGCCACTGCCATAAATACAGCATCATGATGACCAGGCCAACAAAGCGCCAGGGGCGGGCTAACCAATAGTCAACCACCCCTAGCGCCACCAAGACCGCGCTGCGCCAAACAAAACCTTTCACCGGGTGCCTTGGGCTAGGCCTCCACCGGAACGATGTTAATCTCGCGCCGGGTATGGCTGCGCTGACGGAATTCCACCCGCCCCGCGACTTTTGCGTACAACGTGAAGTCCCGCCCCATTCCCACATTTTGGCCGGGATGAAACTTAGTTCCGCGCTGGCGGATAATAATCGAGCCGGCCGTTACCAACTGACCGTCGTGACGCTTCACACCCAACCGCTTGGGGTTTGAGTCACGGCCATTGCGCGAACTTCCCCCGCCCTTTTTATGCGCGAATAACTGCAACCGCATTGCCGATTACCTCCCCATAACTCATCACTGTTGCGAACTTTCCTCACGGAATGACACGGCTTTGGGCTCGGAATACGCTAAATCCTTTAAGCCCTCAACAATCGTTTCAATAATGACGCGTGCCTCCGAAGACATCGGGCGGCAAAATCGCAAATCGGCCACACCCGTTTCTAAGGCGCCCTCCGGTTCCTCGTGTACGACATTCCGAAGCCCCAGCATTAATGTCTCCATCAAGGCGCTTACAGCCGCGCAGACGATATCTTCTCCGAAGTGGCCGCGACCGGCGTGGCCTAAAACTGATAGACGCTCAGGCGTCCCATCCAGGCTCCGCCAAAGACAGGCGCGAATCACACCGATTCAATACGGTCGATGCGGACGCGCGTTTGGTACTGCCGATGGCCCTGACGACGCCGATAATTGCTCTTGGCTTTATACTTAAACACCAAAATTTTCTTGCCCCGCTCTTGCGACAAGACTGTACCAACAGCTTTCGCTCCCGGCACATACGGCGTCCCCACCTTGGGTTCGCCCTCGTCCCCCACCACCATGAGCAAATTGTCAAACGCCAATTCTTGACCCGGCTCTTGCAAAAGCTTTTCGACAAGCAAAACTTGACCGGGTTCTACGCGATACTGCTTGCCCCCAGTCTGAATTATCGCATACACAAGAGAGTCCTCCTCATTTTGCCCTACCGTGAGTCCAATGAATGCTATCACACCACCCGGCGGTTGTCAAATTCCTAACAGAGTCGAGGGCGCTTAAGCCTGTTCACTTTCACGCACCAATTCCACCGCAGCACCCACCAGGTCGTGGACAATACGGGCCGTGGCGAACGTACGCAACGCGCGCACAATCTCTACCTGCACCTTTTTGACGACATAATCTCCACGATGTCCAACAACAATAA
>JAJYTS010000050.1 GCA_021792935.1 Bacillota bacterium
GGAGCTCCCATATTCCATTGCCGTGGTGGTGGATGAAAGGGTGCGCCGACGAGATGATTTAATGTACATTCGCGCCACCATTTTTGTGGAGCGTGACGGACAAAAGGCCATTATTATCGGTGAGGGCGGGCGCATGCTGAAAGAAGTGGGACGGCGGGCACGTCACGAATTACAGGAGTATTATGGGCACCAGGTCTTTTTGGATTTGTGGGTGAAAACGCGGGAACGATGGCGCAATCAGGATGTCTGGTTAAGGCGTCTCGGCTACGCGGATCCGGAGTGATGAGATAGATGGCCCTTTATCACGACCAGGTTGTGACGCTGAAGTATCGCGCGTTTCGCGACCATGACGCGCTGGTGACATTGTTTGGTTGGCGAACGGGCAAGTTTTCGGCCGTGGCACGGGGGGTGCGGCGTGCTAAGAATAAGATGGCGGGGCAACTTTCCGCCTTGACTGTAAGCACCGCCACGATTTATCACGGTCGTTCCAGTTTGGATACCATTACCGAGTCGGATTTGCAAAAAGGCTTCCCCAAGATTGCCGAGAATTTGGAGCGATTGGGCTGGGCCATGGTGCTGGCTGATGTAGCGGACCAGTTGTTGCCGGAACGCGAACCCGCCGAGGAAAGTTTCGTGGTTTTGGTGTCGGCTCTGGACGCCTTGAATCAGGGCAGGCATGCGCCTAGTGTGGGCCTTCGCGCGGGGTTTCGCTTCTTGGCCTTGGCCGGGTTTTCCCCGGAATGGGATGTGTGCGGCGCTTGCGGAAAGCCTCTGAAGCAGGGACCCGCGGCCGTGGATGTCGAAACCGGTTTGGTGTACTGTCCTGCTTGCCGCCGAGGCCTGGCGCGCCAGTGGGATGAAATTAGCCTTGGCAGTCTTCGTAGTTTACAATATTGGCTAAGCGACTTTCCCAACAGGTTTGAGCAGGCGGACGTGCGAGGCAACATGGCCGTGGAGTTAAAGCGCCTCTTTTTCCGCCACTTGCTCCATGAAACCGCCAGGCCTCTTAAGTCCTATGATTTCTTAGCGAATATTGACCGACTCAGTCGTGGTTCGGAAGGTGGAGATGGGTAGTTGACGATTCAGGAACTTATTGCGCTTTTAAAGCAGTATTGGTCCCAACAAGGGGCCTTGCTGGCTGAACCATTCGATATGGAGGTGGGGGCGGGAACCCTAAGCCCCTTCACCTTTTTTCGTGCTTTGGGTCCAGATCCATGGCGCGTGGCCTATGTCCAACCGAGTCGGCGACCCGTGGACGGACGCTACGGCGACAACCCCAATCGTCTCTATCAACATCACCAATTTCAAGTGATTTTAAAACCTCCGCCGGCCGATGTGATTGAGTTGTACTTGGGAAGCCTGGAAAGCTTGGGATTGGACCGAACCCGGCATGATGTGCGATTTGTGGAGGATAACTGGGAGGCGCCGACTATTGGGGCGGCAGGACTTGGTTGGGAGGTGTGGCTGGATGGAATGGAGATTAGCCAGTTCACCTACTTCCAGCAGATGGCGGGACAGGAATGTCGTCCGGTTTCCGTGGAAATGACGTATGGAATTGAGCGGCTGGCCAGCTACTTGGCGGGCACTGACGATATTTGGTCGGTGCAATGGGCGCCTGGAGTTAGTTATCGCGACTTGTACGGCCGGGTGGAGTGGGAGCAGGCCACCTATAGCTTTGAAGCAGCGGATGCGGCACTGCTCACCCACCTTTTCGATGTGTACGAGGGAGAATGCCGGCGCCTGTTAGCCTTGGGGCTGGAACGGCCAGGCTATGAATGTCTGTTAAAAGCTTCTCATCTCTTTAATACCTTGGATGCGCGGGGTGCGATCGCGGTAGCCCAGCGCCAAGCCTATATTGGACGATTGCGCCAGTTGGCCCGTTTGACAGCTGAGGTCTATTTGGGGAGGTTAGCCGCCCGTGTCTAGCGAGAACTTTGGCACATTTTTGTTGGAAGTGGGAGTCGAAGAGATCCCTAGCCGTTTTTTGGGATCGCTAGCGGAGGAATTCGGCGCGCGCCTGCAGGGAGCACTCCAGAACTCCCGCCTTTTATATCACGATGTGGGGATTCAGTACACGCCCCGCCGCTTGATTTTTCAAGCGCAAGTGGCCGCGTCGCAATCAGCCGAAGTGGAAGTGGTGCGGGGGCCCGCCGCATCTATTGCTTGGAAGGAGGGCCAGGCAACCGATGCTCTGAGGGGATTTTTGAGGCGGGTTCAGCTTGCCGAGGATAGCTTAGGCCGTCAAACCGTAGCCGGAAAGGAATATGTCACGGCGTCTCTTCATAAACCCGTGCATTCGGCCCGAGAGACCATTCCCGGACTAATCGCAAAAGTGCTGGCAACCTTGCCTCAACCCCGCAGCATGCGGTGGAATGGGGACGATTATCGCTTTATTCGGCCCGTGCGCTGGGTATTGGCACTTTGGCAGGACACGGTGCTGGAGGGTCAGGCGTTGGGCGTGGATTTTGGCCGCGCCACCTACGGAAACCGTACCGACCATCCCCAAGCTATGGCGGTTGACAGTGTCTCTCAGTATTGGCAAGCCTTGCGCGAGGGAAAGGTGTTGGCCGACCCCTCAGAACGGCGGCAGATGATTTTGCGGTCGTGTGAGGAGTTGGCCCGTGAGGTTGGGGGCACAGCAGAGCTCGACCAGGAATTGTTAGCGGAAGTCATCAATCTGGTGGAGTGGCCCACCACCTTTGTAGGACGATTTGAAGAGGAATTTTTGCGAATTCCCGAGCCTATTTTGGTCACGTCGATGCGGGTGCACCAGCGCTACTTTCCCGTACGGAGCGCTTCGGGACCGTTACTCCCTTATTTCCTCGCCGTTCGCAACGGGGAGGGTGAAGAGCTGGATCTGGTCCGCCGCGGCAACCAAAAAGTTCTTCGCGCGCGACTGTCCGATGCCCGCTATTTCTTTGCCAACGACCGCAAGCAGCGTTTGGCGGAAGGGGTGCAAGCCCTGGGTCAGGTGACGCTGCATGGAAAATTGGGGACTTACGCCGATAAAGTGGAGCGGATGCGAAAGCTTTTTGAACGCACCCGCGGATGGTGGGAGTTAAATCCCGAGGAAGAGAATTTTTTGCGTCGCGCCATCACGTTGTATAAATGCGATTTATTAACGCAGGTGGTGGGGGAGTTTCCTGAGCTTCAAGGCGAGATGGGAGGGATTTATGCCCGCCTTGACGGAGAAGATGGTCAGGTTTCGGACGCGATTCGAAGCCAATACCGGCCAGCTTCGGGGAAGGATGATCTGCCTGAGGCTCGCGTTTCCCAGATTTTAGGACTTCTGGATCGTGTGGACACGCTCATCGCCTTTTATCAAGCCAATATTCGAGCAACCGGTTCCGAAGATCCTTTTGGATTGCGGCGCGCGGCTTTAGGGGTGGCCCGCCTCTTGTCGGAAACAGAGCTTTTGGGGGGGAGGACTCCTCGTCAGTTGTTGCAAGAAGAGGCCCTGGTTTTGGGCGCGACGGATGCGGTGGTCGATGATGTGATGGTGTTGGTGCAAAGCCGGCTGGAGTCACAATGGGAGGATCGCTGGCCCCATAATCTGTTGCGCGCGGTGCTGGCGCGAGAATTTCCCTGGGCGCGGCTTTTTGCGCGACTCAGCTTTTTGCGAGAAAAGCGCGTGATGGCGGATGGTGTGGCTAACGCCTATAAGCGGATTACGCGTATTGTGGATGAAACGGCGTCGCCCCAGTTGGAAGGGACTTTTCCTGGGATTGAAGGGGAGCTCCGGGAGGCTGCTTTAAAGACTGTCGCACTCGAGGAGGAAGAATTACAACCCTGGTGGCTAGCCTTGCAGGAGATGGTGCCGTTAGTGGAGCGGTTTTTTGATGAGGTGTTGGTTATGGATCCGGATCTGGCCTTGCGTGCCCGCAGGCTTGCGGTCCTAAATACGGCGCGTGAAGCCATGGGCCGGTATTGTGATTGGGATTGGGTATAGGAGGGATTATGGGGGAGGCGCGAGTCTACATCCTCTCCGATTCGCTAGGTGAAACGGCGGAGCGAGTGGCGCACGGCGCTGCCATTCAATTTGAGGGTGATGTTAAAATTGAACGTGTGCCTTATGTCGGCGATGAGGCAGGCATTGATCGGGTGTTAAGCCGTGCCGTACGCGGCTCCTCCATCATTGTTTACACCATGGTGCGCCCGGAGTTGCGCCGTTATTTAGCCGAGGCGGCCGACGCGCGGGGAATTCCCCATGTGGATCTTATGGGTCCCATCATGGATGGTCTGCGCGCGGTACTGGGGGCGGAGCCGCGCTTAATTCCCGGGTTGAGCCATCGTCTTGACCAGGAATATTTTGCCCGTGTCGAAGCGGTGGAATTTGCCGTTAAATATGATGACGGAAAAGATCCGAAAGGGATTCGCGATGCTGATGTGGTACTGTTAGGAGTGTCAAGAACCTCCAAAACACCGGTGAGTTTATACCTTGCCAATCATCAGCTTAAAGTGGCAAATGTTCCGTTGGTGCCGGAGGTTCCCGTGCCGGGAGAAGTATTCCGGGAAGGACGGCGCAAGGCGGTGGGTCTCATTATTGACCCGCAGTTGTTAATGTCGATACGCCGGCAAAGGCTGAGGAGTTTGGGCCTGGGATCCACGGCGCAATACGCCACCATGGAACGGATTATGGTGGAGCTTGATTATGCCTGGGAAATTTTTAATCGGTTGAAGTGTCCCGTTATTGATGTCAGTAATCACGCCGTGGAAGAAACCGCGACGCGGGTGTTGGAATTGCGAAATAAGGAGGCCACGGGTCAATGACTCGCTATGTCTATCAATTTGAGGAAGGCGACGGCAAAGATCGCCGGCGATTCGGGGGGAAGGGCGCGGGATTGGCGGAGATGAGCCAGATTGGTCTTCCTGTTCCTCCCGGGTTCACGATAATTACGGAGGCAAGCCTCGATTATTTGCAGGATAATGCGATGCCAGACGATCTCATGGATGAAGTGTGGTTGAATTTGGCCCGGTTGGAGGACAAGCTCGGACAAAAACTAGGCGATGCCGAGCACCCTTTATTAGTATCAGTTCGGTCCGGCGCGCCCATTTCCATGCCGGGAATGATGGACACCGTATTAAATCTGGGATTGAACGCGGACACCATGGAAGGATTGGGACGGCTTACGGGGAACCGACGCTTCGCCCTCGACAGCTTTCGCCGATTTATACAGATGTTTGGCAATGTGGTAATGCATATGGACCATTCACGGTTTGAACAAATTTTAGAGGCTCTGAAAACAGAGGTTGGGATTCATCAGGACACGGAGTTGTCCGAGGCCCATCTGGAGGAGCTCATCACGCGGTATAAGGCGCTCGTACTAAAATCCACGCGGCGAGAATTTCCGGATGATCCTAAGGTGCAGTTGGAAATGGCTATTGTCGCGGTGTTTAATTCTTGGCGCAATCCTCGGGCGGTTTTCTATCGGCGGGTTAATAAGATTTCGAATTTGTTGGGAACGGCCGTCAATGTGCAATCCATGGTCTTTGGCAACATGGGGGAAACGTCGGCGACCGGAGTGCTGTTCACCCGCAATCCCAATACTGGCGAGACCGGCATGTATGGGGAATATTTGACGCAGGCACAAGGAGAAGATGTGGTGGCGGGGATTCGCACACCTAAGCCTATTGAGGAAATGGCTCAAGAGATGCCCAAAACTCATCAGCAGTTGGTAGACGTGTGCCAACTACTAGAGTTCCACTATCGCGATATGCAGGATATCGAATTCACGGTGCAGGAAGAAAAGTTATATCTTCTGCAGACGCGCACCGGCAAGCGCACGGCAAGCGCGGCTGTCAAGATTGCGGTTGACATGGCCAAGGCGGACATTATTTCTCGGCAGGACGCGATCTCGCGGCAAGAACCGGACCAGGTTCAGCGGCTGTTGTACCGTCAGATTGATCCGAGCGCCGAGGTTGAGTTGTTGGCAGAAGGATTGCCTGCTTCTCCAGGGGCCGCCATAGGAAAAGTGGTGTTTACCGCCGACGAAGCGGAACAGCGGGGGCAGGCGGGAGAGGCGGTCATATTAGTCCGCCCGGAAACCACACCGGATGACATTCACGGAATTGTGGCGGCTCAGGGAGTGCTCACCAGCCGTGGCGGGATGACCTCTCATGCGGCTATTGTGGCGCGTGGAATGGGGAAGCCAGCCGTGACCGGATGCGAAGCCGTCCACATCTCTTTGGAGGCTGAAACCTTTACGGTGGGGGAGCGGGTTATCGCAAAGGATGCCCTAATTACCATTGACGGGGGAACGGGCCGGGTGATGTTGGGTACGGTCCCCACCGTGGAGCCGGAACTTTCAAAGGAGTTTACCGAACTTCTTGGATGGGCGGATTCGTATCGGCGGTTGAAGGTGCACGCTAATGCCGACACTCCTGAGGACGCGGCTAAGGCCCGCGAATTGGGGGCCACTGGCGTGGGGCTGTGCCGCACCGAGCACATGTTTATGGGTCAGGAGCGTTTGCCTGTTGTGCAGGCTATGATTTTGGCGGAAACCTTGGAGGATCGCCAAACTGCTCTGGACCAACTACTCCCCATGCAGCAGGACGACTTTTACGGCATCTTAAAGGCGATGGACGGCTTGCCGGTGACTATTCGTTTGTTAGATCCGCCTCTGCACGAGTTTTTGCCGGATATTGAGGTTACCGAGAAGGCACTGGCGGTCGCCAAGAGTCAAGGCAGCGACGCGGACATCATGCGGTTGGAGGCGGTGCTAAGGCGCACGCGAAGTTTGTTTGAGTTTAATCCCATGCTAGGATTTCGCGGAGTGCGGTTAGGAGTCGTGTACCCGGAAATTTACGCCATGCAAGCGCGGGCTATTTTCCAGGCGCAAGCGGCTTTGCTCAAGGAGGCTCTTAAACCCCATGTGGAAGTGATGATCCCGTTGGTGGGAACCTCGGAAGAATTGGCGCGCATGAAGGACATGGTTGCCGACGTGAATAAAGCGGTGCAATCGGAACAGGGGATTGACCTTCCCTACAAGATTGGGACGATGATTGAGGTGCCGAGGGCGGCTTTGGTGGCAGGCAGCATTGCCGAGCACGCCCAATTCTTTAGCTTTGGCACCAATGACTTAACCCAAACGACTTTTGGATATAGCCGTGACGACGCGGAATCGAAATTCTTGCCCGCTTACTTGGCGGAAAAGATTCTGCCCGAAAACCCCTTTATGGTGCTGGATAGAGGGGGAGTGGGCCGCCTTATCGAGATTGCTCTGAAAGATGGGCGCTCCACCCGGCCGGACCTCAAGGTGGGCATATGCGGCGAACATGGGGGCGATCCGGCGTCCATCGCCTTTTGTCATGAAGCGGGTCTAAACTATGTTAGTTGTTCTCCGTTCCGGGTGCCGGTGGCACGGCTGGCGGCGGCGCAGGCGGCATTGAAGAAATAGTTCGCGAAGGGGCACCTCCGAGCCATGAGTCGGTGACATCAGCTCGGGGGTGCTTTTTGTCGCGACCGCTGGCAGTGCTCCCCCTTCCAAAAATAATTTTTTTGACCCTCGAGTGTGCCTTTCGAAGGGTCTGGATTGTGGCATAATAACCTTTTAGCGCCATCTATGCATGTCATTCCTCTTTATTGAGGTCCCCTGGGAAGTTTTCTCCACGAGCAGGAAATTTGAGATGAATGACGAATTTTGATGGGTACCAACTGGAGTGATTTCCATGGCCTATGAGAACCGGCAAGCCTGGATTGATTCAGTCCGGCAGGCGGTGGATATTGTCGAGGTGGTCGGGCGCCATGTCGCGCTAAAGCGCAAGGGACGACACTGGTGGGGTCTTTGCCCGTTTCATGGCGAAAAGACTCCCTCATTTAGTGTAGACGCCGACCAACAGCTCTTCTATTGTTTCGGTTGTCAAAAGGGTGGCACGGTATTCACCTTTTTGATGAATCTAGAAGGGCGCGAGTTTAAAGAGGTTGTGGAAGCGCTGGCCGAGGAGGCAGGCATCCCCCGTCCTCTTGATCCGAATAGCGGACGGCCCGACCCTCATCAGCGCGTGCGCGCTGTGCTTGAATGGACTCAGCAATTTTTCCAGGACAGCTTTCGGGAGAATGCGGCATTGCTGGAGAAGTATCTGCAAAGCCGCGGAGTCGATTTAAGCATGGTTGACCGCTTTCACATGGGCTATGCTCCGGATGGATGGCACGGTTTACGAGATTTGCTGCAGCGCCGGGGAGTCTCCTTGAACGAGATGGTGGAGTCGGGTGTGGTGGTTCGTCGTGAGCAGGGCGGCGGTTATGACCGTTGGCGCGGACGCCTTATGTTTCCCATCGAAAATCGGGAAGGGCAGATTGTGGCGTTTGGGGGTCGCGCGCTGACGCCGGATCAAGACCCGAAGTATTTAAACTCCCCCGAGACTCCCTTGTTTCATAAAGGGCAGTTGTTGTATGGGGCACCTCTGGCTCGTCAAAGTTGGAGAAAAGGCATTTCCGCTCTGATTGTGGAAGGCTACTTTGACGTGGTGGCTTGTCATCAGGCCGGTGCAACCCAAGCCGTGGGTCAGTTGGGGACTGCCTTAACCGATGTTCAAGCCCGGTATTTGGCACGTTATGTGGGGGAGGTTGACCTCCTCCTCGATCAAGATACCGCCGGACAAGAGGCTATGCGTCGAGCTTTCCTGGTTCTATGTGGGGCAGGTCTTAAGGTGAACGTGGTTTCCTTGCCAGACACGGTTAAAGATCCGAGTGAATTGGTGCAAAAGATGGGAGCGTCAGAGCTTGCGCGGCGGGTACAATTGAGGAAGCCCTATTTGGAACGGGAAATTGAGCAGGTGGTTGATGGTGTGGGGGTGTTGAGCCCGAGACGTCAGTCGGAGGTCGTAGAGCGTTTGAAACCCCTGATTGCCGCCGTAGGTGATTCCGTGGAGCGGGCGGGATATCTGGATATGCTATCCAGAAGACTACGCGTACATCCCCAGATTTTATCACAAAGTTTGCGGTCCCCGCAAGAGGGACGGCATACAAACGGAAAAAATAGGCATAATATGGGGGTGGTGGCACCCGCCAAAAGAACGGCGTCCGTTGAAGTTTGGCTGTTGGCGGCTCTGCTAAGGCATCCTGAGGAGATTGAGCGGGTGCGGACCGCTTTACCGGAATGGTCATCGCGTGAGCGGATTAGGGTCATGCTGGAGAGAATCCAAGCGGGTGAACTGTCCGATTTTGAGACCTGGGTGCCGAGTGACGGGGATCCGGAATTAGAATCGCTCTATACAGCCATCCGGCTGTATGATGAGCCGGATGGAGGCGCAGGCGCCATTGATGATTTGATTTGGTCGCTGGATCATGCGCAGGCGCGGGAACGGTACGAAGAGATTCGGCAATTGCTGCGGTCAGGACGGGGCAATCCGGATTTAATGGACGAGGTAAAGCGCCTAGGGGCGCGATTAGAACGGTATCAACATCGAAAGGAGGGATAAAGTGGCTCAAGGGAAAAGCAGCAGTGTCCCGCAAATTGACGAGGTCAAGGAGTTAATCCGGCGCGGACAAGAGCGCGGCAAACTATCTTACAGTGAAATTGTCGACACTCTGCAGTCGGTCGATCTTCCCCCCGATCAAATTGATCACATTTATGAGATGTTCGGGGAGCTCGGAATCGAACTGGTGGGCGAACACGTGACGCTGGAACCGGAACATGGGCCCTCGCCTGACGATGTGGAACCGGAGGAAGAAGAGCCGGAACGCGAAGTGGCAGTGCCGGACGGGGTTGCCATTGATGATCCGGTGCGAATGTACCTGAAGGAGATTGGCCGCGTCCCTCTGTTGACGGCGGAAGAAGAGGTGGAGCTGGCTAAGCGGATTGAGGCAGGAGAGGAAGCCGCTAAACGGGAACTGGCTGAAGCCAACTTGCGTCTGGTGGTATCTATTGCCAAGCGTTATGTAGGACGGGGTATGCTTTTCCTGGATCTGATTCAAGAGGGCAATTTGGGACTTATTAAGGCGGTTGAAAAGTTCGACTACCGTAAGGGCTACAAGTTTAGCACTTATGCCACCTGGTGGATTCGCCAGGCGATTACCCGGGCCATTGCCGACCAAGCCCGCACGATTCGCATTCCTGTGCATATGGTCGAAACTATTAACAAGCTTATTCGCGTGCAAAGGCAACTGTTGCAGGAGTTTGGACGTGAGCCGCTTCCAGAGGAAATCGCCAAGGAAATGGGCATAACCGTGGAGCGCGTGCGTGAGATTCTTAAAGTGGCGCAAGAACCGGTGTCGCTGGAAACACCCATTGGCGAGGAGGAAGATTCTCATTTAGGGGATTTCATTGAGGATGAGGATGCCCCCGCGCCAGCGGAAGCGGCCGGGTATCAGTTGCTCAAGGAACAGTTGGAAGAAGTATTGGATACCTTGACCAACCGCGAAGAAAAGGTTTTGCGGCTGAGGTTTGGGCTCACCGATGGGCGCGCTCGCACCTTGGAAGAGGTCGGGCAAGTGTTTGGGGTTACGCGAGAGCGAATTCGGCAAATTGAGGCCAAGGCTCTGCGCAAGCTGCGGCACCCGACCCGTAGTAAAAAGCTCAAAGATTATCTCGATTAAGCAGGGACGCTCGGGCGTCCCTTTTCGGTTTATAAGCCGCCAGGGCTTATTTTTTTGTGGCGTGGGAATACTAAGTCGCGCACTGTTTGGGGGTGAGAAAAGATTTGTGGGATCGCCGGAATCTGGCGCCATGACTGGGTGGTATCCCCCCATGAACTGGGACGGATGCTTGAGGCGCTAAAGCATCGTGGACCTGATGGCGAGGGCATGTTCATGGAGCGGGGACTGGGGCTGGGAATGTGCCGCTTGGCCATACAGGATGTCGCCCATGGCCACCAGCCCTATATTTCTGAAGATGGGCGAATCATCGCCGTGTTTAACGGTGAGATATACAACTATCCGCAACTGCGGTCCATTCTAGTGATGAAGGGTCATCATTTGCGTTCGCGGGCGGATGGCGAGGTGTTGGTGCATCTTTATGAGGAGTACGGTCAAGATTTCCTTGCCCATCTATCGGGAATGTTTGCCGTGGCCGTGTGGGACAAAAAGTCGCGGCAGTTGTTGCTGGCGCGTGATCGTATCGGGCAAAAGCCCTTATATCTTTTAAACACCCCCGACACCTTGGCATTCGCGTCGGAAATAAAGGCGTTCATGGGAGTCGACGGGTATTACCCCGCCGTAGATGAACAGGCTTTGCCCGCCTATTTGGGACACCGTTATGTCCCCGCGCCGCAAACTCTTTTGCACAACGTCACGAAACTTCGTCCCGGGGAAGTTGTTCGTATTGGTCGCGATGGAAAGTGGCACCGTCAGCTTTATTGGGATTTGCCTCTGCAGGAGGCCCAGGACCAGGGATCTTTGGGCGAATGGGCACAGAAGCTGGAACAGCTGTTGCGAGGAGTGGTTCATTCTCATTTGGCAGCCGATGTTCCCATCGGACTCTTTTTGTCGGGAGGGGTAGATTCAAGTCTGCTGGCAGCCCTGGCGGCACGAGAATATGACGGGCGGCTTGAGACCTGGTCGGGTGGGTTTTCTTCACGGTATCCCCAGTATGAGGAATTCCGGTGGGCTAAACAGGTGGCTAGCGCGCAAGGACTTCCCATTCATACTGTCGATGTGGGTCAACTCGTTTCTCCTCAGCGGGTCCGCGAACTTGCCTATATTCTCGATGAGCCCATGGCCGACCCCACGGTGCTGCCTCTGGACGGATTAGTGGCTGCCGCCTCCCGCAATCACCGGGTCATCTTAACGGGTGAAGGGGCGGACGAAGTATTTGGGGGATACGCGGGTTATGGAGAAGTGGAAAGTCTTCGGTGGCTTAGCCAAGTTCCTCCCGGTATACGCCAGTGGTGGGTCAAACAAGGGTGGAAAGGCGCGGGTGCATTGACTCGGGCCGCCATACCGGTAAGTGAGCGCTATCGGGGAGTGGGATTTACTTTTAGCGGCTTGGAACAATCCAATTTATTGGCGCCGGACCTTGCTTTTCCGGACAGGGCGGGGGCAGTGCGGGAGTATTGGCGGGACGCGGCGGGAATAGCGGCGCTTCAGGCCATGCAGGGGTTTGATGTGCGTTGGTTCTTAGGCGACGATGTGCTGCTCAAAACCGATCGGATTGGCATGCACCATCATGTGGAGGTCAGAGCCCCCTATTGCGACCACCAGATTGTCCAGTTGGCGTTTCAAATACCGTTAGACTTGCGCCGAGGGGCGTACCACGACAAGCGGGTGCTGCGCCAGGTGGCTGAGCGCTATCTTCCCAACGCCATTGTTTATCGGCGTAAAAAAGGTTTTCCCACTCCATTGACAGCCCTAATGGCAGGCCCTTTTTACCGTGCCGCCTACGACAGCTTGACGGACGACCGCTTTATCCACCGTGGCTGGTTTCGGCCTGACGCGGTACAGTCTCTGCTTTCGCGATTAGGCCGCCGCAACCCTACCATCGCCCGCCAAATCTACGCCTTGTGGATGCTGGAATTATGGATGGAGGAATTAGTGGAAAAGCCCGCCATCCCCAGGGTCAAGTCGTCACCCTGCTTTAACGCGCGTGGACAGCATCCGACGCGGCAATAGCGTTTTTTGGGGCCTCCCGCAGCATGAAGCGCACCGATTCAACGCCGTAAGCCTGGCGGGCTTGTCGCAAAATAAGCGCCACTTGTTCCTTGGCGGCCTGAATGCGGTAGGCATGGAAATCCGAAAATTCAGGGTCGGCCCATTCGAAAGCGTGCTCAGCTTGGGATAGCTGTGCGAGCGCCTGATCGAGGGCGGCACGCCAAGGGTTTTGGCGTTGGGTTTGCGCCATGATATACCCCTCCTCATAAGACTGGTAAATTAATTGTATGCGGCAACTCCCGCGAATATTACAGTTATTTCCAACGTAAGATACGAATGGAGATGATAGATATGGCCCTGGAAAGCCCTGATCTTTCCCTGGTGCGCCGGCTTAAGACTAAGGGGCGCTATGACGAGGCGCTGCGTCTTTTGCGGGCCTGGCTGGCCAGTGATCCGGAAAACCCTCGCCTTCTTCAGGAAATCGCGGAAACTCTGGACAATCAGGGCCGCGAGGAAGAAGCTATCCCCTATTACCGGCAGGCTTTGGCGGGGGATTTGGACGTCGTGCGGCGGGTGGACGCCATTGTGGGATTGGGATCGAGCCTGCGGGTGGTGGGAGAGGTCGCGGAGTCATACCGGGTACTTGAGGAGGGTGTGCGTCAATTTCCTGATCACGTGGCCTTAAAAGTGTTTTTTGCATTGACTTTGGAGCGCATGGGCAACTACGGCCAGGCTATTGATCAGCTCTTGGACGTTATTACTCTGACTGGAAAAGCGCCTTCGCTTGATCCCTATAAGAATTCTATTCGCTACTATCGCGCCTATCGCCACGATGGACGATATCCCAGCCAGACTACGGACAATATTGAGCCACGGTAAGGCCGTCCCCGATGGGAAGAAGCAGAGAGGTTAATTGCGGATGATTGGCCACTTGTTGATTAAAGGCTTGAATGGCCTGGACGGCAGGCTCATTTGACATGTTCAGCACTTTACCGCCTTGAAGAGTGTTGTCGGCAGCAATGATGGCGCCGGGTTCCGCCAGTTTTAAGGCATAATCAAGGTACAGCGGGTAGCTTTCTTTATCCGCATCGATGAAGAAAAAGTCAAACTGAGCGCCTCGCTCCCACAAGAGGCGCAGACTCTCAGCGGCTTTGCCCACCAGGTAGGTGACACGATTTTTAAACCCGGCGCGGGCCAGATTGGCTTGCGCCAGGTCGCGATAATCGGCGCGTAGTTCTAACGAGGTCAGTTGTCCGTCGTCGGGAAGAGCCCGAGCCATCCACACGCCCGAATACCCCCCGAGAGCGCCAATCTCCAACACACGACGTCGACTGGCCGTTTTAATGAGCCAAAATAGGGTGGCGCCGGTTATGGGCGGAACGGAGATGGGGGGCATTCCTTTCTCCGCGATTTCTTCTTTAATGGCTATTAAAAGGCGGTCTTCATGGATGAACGTTTGATCTAAATATTCGTCCAGAATCATGGCCGGATTCCTTTCCTCATTGCAACAGGCGAAAGAGTTCCTCTCGCAACCCGGAATCGGTTTTGAATACGCCGCGGCTGGCCACCGTAATTGTGCGGGTTCCCGGTTTTTGTATGCCGCGCATGGACATGCACAGATGTTCCG
>JAJYTS010000051.1 GCA_021792935.1 Bacillota bacterium
AAAGTAAACCAGTTGGAACCCCCATCCCTGGTATGGTCCCCCTTGGCCGGTTAGGATGGTACGGCTTTTTCAGCACAATCTAGATAACGATATCCGACTCGGTAATGGTGGAAAGCTGTTCCACGGTCGGTGTACTAATCGTAGCCGTGCGCAGCGCATGCTCCCGAATACTTTGCTCCACCCGATTAATTACCGCCCGTGCATTCCCGAAATTTGCCTGGTTAGATTCCTGCACTAAACTCACACGTAGTCGATTAATAGCCTTGGGAGTTGGGCTATATCCACGGCGATCATACTCTCGTTGCGCGATTTCAACCAACTCGTCTCCCGAGTAGTCGGGGAAGAAAATATGATTAGCAAATCGAGAAGACAGGCCCGGATTTGTTACTAAAAACTTTTCCAATGGCTGCTGGTATCCGGCAATAATCACTACAACCTCATTACGAAAATCTTCCATCAACTTAATGAGCGTGTCGACCGCCTCTAACCCAAATGAATCCTCTTCGCCACGGGCAAGGGAATACGCCTCATCAATAAACAGGACACCGCCCAACGACTGTTTAAAAACTTCTTGTACCCTAATAGCGGTTTGTCCTCGATAGCCAGCGACAAGCTGACTTCGGTCCACTTCAACTAAATGCCCACGTTTAAGATATTGCATTGAATACAGCATTTCCGCATAAAGACGAGCAACAGTAGTTTTGCCCGTTCCGGGATTCCCCATAAAGACCGTATGCATATTTTGCGGTTCCACAGCAAGCCCCGCTTCTTGCCGCATCAAATGAGTCGCCAACAACGCATGCAGAGCCCTTACTTGCTGTTTAGGTTCGCTAAGGCCGACCATTACGTCGAGCTTATCCATGACCACGTCAATTGCCGGCACCTCGTCGATATGTCCAAAATCCTCTGCAGTTAATGTTTTTAAGTCGCCCTTAGATATCCTGCCAAATGGAATTTGGCCCAAGCGTTTACTTTGTTGGCGGATGGCCGTGTCCACAAGATTCCGTGCTAACCGCCCATTACCAGAATCCGCTTGTCCCTTAAGTTGCGACCGCTGAATAATACTTATGACTGCGGACTTAGCGTCTGCCTCCAAAACGAATCCCCGCGAACGCACCATTGTGGCCGCAATCTCATATATTTCGCCCGGCAAATAATCCGGGAAATTAATGTGATGAGGAAACCGAGAACGTAATCCAGGGTTTGCTTCGAGAAAGGTTTCCATTTCAGCAGGATATCCGGCTAAAATTACCACCAGGTTTTCCCTATGCGCTTCTAGGGCCTGCACCAACGTATCAATAGCCTCGCGACCAAAATCATGTGAATCTGAACCTCGTACCAACCCATAGGCCTCGTCGATGAACAACACACCACCTATCGCCTGGCGAACTTTTTCCTGGGTCTTTAAAGCCGTTTGTCCTATGTATCCGGCGACCAAATCCGCACGCGTCACCTCAACAAACTGCCCAGCCGTCAAAAATCCTTGTTCGCGTAAAATTCGCCCAATTATCCGCGCAATGGTCGTTTTGCCGGTCCCTGGATTGCCTGAAAAAATCATATGCCATGTCTGAGACGCTTCAACTTGAGTCCCCCGTCGCAACTTTTGAACACGAGCTAGTGAATGAATCTCCCGCACAAAATCCTTTACTTCCGCCATACCAATGATGGAGTCAAGTTCTACCATCGCGGGTGACTCATGTAGTACTTGAGATAGCGACGGACTTGGTAGGGAGTCGACACTAGGAGTAACTTGAATGGAAAGTTGGTTAACGCTATACCTCGAAATACGGCCTAGTAGCCAGCCTAATTCCTTTATCCGGCCAGATTGCCACTCGTACCCCACAAGAAATACGCCAAAAGCGAGCACAGATAAGATAACTGTAAGCCCCGCCAGCCAAGTCCCTGTCCTACTAATCACCATAACAGCACCGATGGTGACCAGTGCGATAATGCCGCTGATCAACCGCTGCCGTAAGAAACTACCTTTATTCACTTGAAAATACAGCCGCATAATACCGGGGGAAACGATGGCCAATAGCGCGGCACGAAATCCAATCCTATGAACTACTCCACGCCATACATGCCAGGTGCCGATCTCCGATTTGATTAACGGGAGTTTGTGCGCCGGAATAAAACGAAACAAACTAACATGTGTCACATGATGCTGGACGAGATCCGCTAAAGCTTTGGATGACGGATACGTAGTTCCAGAGGTCCAAAACATGAAATGCCAATACCATAACGGCATAAAATTCGGGCTCAAAGTCAGAAAGTGAGAACTGTTTAAGGTCGCAATCGCCAACTGTGGGTACCCCAAAGAAATCCCCGTAAAATGAACTGGCCCGATAAAGTAGTAGAGAAAGCTCGATCCACTAAAGGCTGCCACAAGCCCAGATAGCAGCACGACAGCCACACCAACGTAGACCCCTGCATATGTACTTAATAACCCAAAAGCTAATAACGACGGCAAAAACGCTAGATGAAGCCACACAAAAATGGGCGAGGACAACGCAAGTGATAAAAGCCGGCGGTCACCACCACCAAAGGCCCAAACCAAAAAGAGGACCGCCATGAACGCCAAAGCTGCTATCATGCTTACCCGCCAAAGCGTGTACCAAACCCCTGCCACCATAAATAAGCTAGCCAAGCCAAAATTCAAATAGGTGAGTAGCCCAAGGAGAATGGCCCCCACGATTAACAAATCGCCCGAGATACTATGACTCCATTGTCCATAAATATAGGCCATAATGCCTAGCAAGCCCGCATAAATGCCGTTCACAACTTTGGGAGAAATAACGAATTGCTGATCACCTGTGATTGTAGCCATTAAGCCCATCCCATCAATCGTATTATTGGATTTACTTGTCAATTTATTGTATCTTGTGATACTCGGCGTCCCCAAATGACAAGAGCTAAAAAACGCACACGAATTAATCTAGATTTCAACGAGCTATTTTCGGCCGCGGGTTGGGGCATTCGCAAGAAGTTTGCGTAATCCAAAAACGTGTTTCTATGGTGCGATTTACTGTGGTACATAAAAAAGGACTATAAAATAATTCCGCACACCGAAGCAAGCGGTCCTCGCCCGAGAAGAGCGCAAGACCGCTTGCGGTATGCCGGACAAGTTAAGCCTATTCGCATAGACACATTCTTAAAAAGTGTACCTTTGACAATGCCAACATGTGATTAGGACCCTAAACGGTGTTCCTTCTATGGGGACGTATGGGGAATCGGCATCCAGCCAATTTTTCCCTTTTGCGTATCCCATACAACAATCTTCCCGTCGGTATATCCATACGGCCCAGGCAGCGAATGTACTTGATAAGTACCTAGGGACATGTCCGTTGCAGAAGTCGAACCATTAATAACGAGATTCGAACCGCCTAAAGTCGCGCTCCGCGCTCGTCTTATGGATTGCCACCGTAAACGTCTTTAATCGTGTCAATGTCACAACACGACAAGTTCCTGGCGAATGGTCGGCACAAAACGCGCCATCACGCACATCATTACCACCGTTGGCGTGAGATATAGATCCAAGTGGGTAAAACGCGCCCTCGAGGCTTGGCCGTCATGGCGGGTTTCTCTTGGGCCGCAAACCCCCGTAAAACCGGACGTGCGCAATTAACGCATCCGGCTCCCCAAAATAGTCATGGGCAAAATAACTGAGACGCTAGCGTCACGCAGGGCGAGGATAAATTGGAGGCCGCGGCTCGCCAAGCGCGTTAAGTTGGAGCCGGTCACGAGTGCGGAATCGCCACATAGACCAAATCCTACAATTGCGCGAGGGAAAGCGCCGCCAGGGGCCGCTCGATCATCGCGCCATTGAGGGTTTTGTCCGATGGGCTGCCGCAAGCAACCGTCCCTCCCCTCCTTGCGTGCGCGTGGCCAAATACCATTCAAATTCTTGGGCAAGTCGCATAGTGTCCTGCTGGCGGACGATGTCGGGGCTTCTCGCAGTAGATCAGGACACGGAAAGCAAACCGGTCCGGCCGCGAAATGCAAATTTCGGCAGGAAGCGGACTAGCTCCTGCCCCGATCTCAAGCCACGTTCCGGATGACCTACCACGGCAGATTCACCCCCTTTCGCGCACTATCCCCACCAACGAAAAGGTTCCGTGTACCTGCCTGTCACCGCCACTATCGGCTGACCCTCGGAGGTTCGGGTCTAGACCGTCGGGATTTCCACGGCTCGCCGCACACCAACATACCACGGTGCCGAATTCGGCCACTCTCATTGGACGAGTTCTCATGCCCATCGCAACCACTAGCGCCGTCCTGACGTCATGTCACGGAGTGCCAACACGGTGTTCCAATTGCGCGCCGTGGACCCTGTTCCGGCCAATCGACGGGTTACCCATGCACTAAGCTTCGAACGGCCCATGCCGCTGGGTAAATACAGATATACATGGGTGCCACTGACCCAATAGTGTTCGGATCCCATCGTCTCCCGCGGCAGTATCCCGAGCTTCTCCGCATCAGATGCCTGACGAAGAAACATCACGTGTTTTGTGGTGGGGTCCACCGCCGGATCAAACGGCGCGTGCTCAACCACGCCCACTAACTGGGCCGCCGTGCGGACCACCACCCCTACGTCACGGCTCAGTGCCTCACCGAGAGCCTTTTCTGCCGCAGCGGCCACTTGGGCCGCCGTAAGTGACGTGGTCACCACGGCATTGCCGCTTTGCAGGTAGGTGCGCGCTTGGGAAAACCCCAGTCCCGTCAATATATCGCGTAAAACGGTCATCGGCAGCCGCGAATGCCCACCGACATTGATCCCTTGGAGAAGAAGGACGTAGGGTGTCCCTTCGTCATCCCCAGATATCGATTCGCTCCCCATCGGGTCCCTCCAATTCGGGCCGAGTGTAGACGCGATGAAAAACAACACCCGAGAACATGGCCAATTAACGCGCCCGCCCATAGCGCCACTCTTTTGGAACCATTTTACGGCAGGGTGTACTGAAAGACCAGTGTATGTGGCGCAGACACGTCCCCGGCACGGCCCGCAACTTCGATGCGAGCGGAACCAGTCAAGCCGCCAAGTTCATCCGTCCCGGACCCGGGTACTACGGTTAAACTGAGGCCGCCTGCTAGGCCCGCGGTCGCGTTATGGTGAAATAGAAAACTCCCTAACCTGCCGTTCAGCGATCCGGTGATTCGTTCGAAGCCACAATAGGCGGTGGGTTGACCTCCTACATGAGTCATAATCATATCGCCAACGCTTTGACCGTCAAGGTTTCCTCTGAAGCGCTTACCGACATGAGTGCGGTAAATGCGAATTCCGTCCTCGTTGAGGACTGGCTCTTCCTTCCAGTCATCAATGGTAAATGAAGCCCGTATCTCAAACTCTTGTGTCATTGTTCTTGTATATGCCCCCTTTTTATTTTTGGGAAAGATTTAGGCGTCGACCGTCGCCGTATTAACATAAGATTCTGAAATATCCATCCGCCCGGTTGTACGGTATTAAGCCTCCCCTTCTATCCCCCTTCTTCTATCATTGTACTGGCTGCACCATAAGTACAGACCGCCACGTCAATAACTTTAGTTCCGCTGGGGGGACTGTCAGTTACTTTACTTCCAGGCCTCGGAACTTAAGTCGTTGGCGCGCGCACGGATATTAGGCCGGGGAATATTCTCAAACGGTGCCAATCCGCACATGTAACCGTTGGACGTGATCACGATCAGCAATAACATCGATAGCCGAAACTTTTTCCTGCGCCATGCTAAAGATAAAAACGACTAGTGGCGTTCCCTGAGGCGCCCAGACCGCCCCCGCAAACCCGTCGATGACAGCCATGGCAGCACCACGCGCACGTCCCAAAAAGGTTTGTGCCACTTCAGGCGCTCCAGACACCAAACCGGCAGCACCCATCTGGACAGCTTGGGCGTCGGCTCGCAGCACCACTTCAGGATCAAGCAGCATCAATAAGGCGCGGAAGTTCCCAGCGCGGGAGGCGGAGAGAAACGCGGCCACCAGATCCCATTGTCGCACCTGATCAATGGGGTCTTCCGACACCGCACCGCGAACCGTTCGTCGGGCACGGCTAGCCAGTTGGCGCGTGGCGCCTTCGGACCGCTGCAACAGACGGGCAATCTCGGGAAATGATACGCCGAACAGGTCATGGAGCACGAAAGACACGCGCTCTCCCGGCGTCAACCGATCCAACACCACCATGAGCGCCGTCCCCACCGATTCGGCTAGTAACGCCTCATCTTCAGGGTCCTGTAGCCCCTCAGTTTGCAGAGGGTGGTTGGGCGAGTCCTCGGACCAGGGCTCCCCCAGATTGCGCCCTCGAGATCGCAACATGTCAAGGCAGATACGCGAAACGACTGTGGTGAGCCACGCTCCAATGTTTTCTACCGCTTCGGAATCGGACCGGCTCAGGTGTAGCCATGCTTCCTGAACCGCGTCATCGGCGTCCATCGTCGATCCTAGCATGCGATAGGCGATACGCCGCAGGCGGCTCCGGTGCACCTCAAATACTTCCGCGAGGGTGGTTTGATAGTCAGCCATCGCTCACACGCCTTCCCCAAATATGATCGTTATAGTGACGTGCGGCGACGCGCGAGTGTGACGCATCCTGGCGGTCCTCGCGAGAACTACGGGGATTGAACGAGTCCTGATGATGACGCCGGTAGAAGAATCCCCTTAGTGGGCAAGGCCAGTCTTGGGTCTGGGTCTGAATTATAGAAACCGAAACCATGCGCAGGATCCTATCCATGAGATCTTTTAGTCGGCGGAGTGCCTGATAGTGCTAATCGCCGCGACGCGATTTCAGCGGTCCGGTGCCAGGAGGGGTTAGTGGTCACCTCGAGTAGATAGAGAGGGGGATTAAGTAGATAACCCTTGCCATCAATCGGTTGTCATGGCCCCAGGTTCCGGCACCCGTATCAACTGGACACCGGTGCGAATCGCCAATTGGACGGTTTCCGGACTTTCATAGGGTCTGGCGTAATAGATGCGTTGAATCCCAGCTTGCACCAGAGCCCGCGCGCAATGCTTGCACGGCATATCCGTACAATAAGCATCGACGCCCTGGGTGGCGATGCCGTAACGAGAACATTGCAGCAACGCGTTCAATTCCGCGTGGATAGTGCGGACGCAATGACCGTTTTCTAGATCGCATCCCACCTCGGTGCAATGAGGCTCACCGGCGGGTGCTCCGTTGTAGCCACTGGCAATCACGCGATGGTCACGCACCAGAAGGGCCCCCACACTACGCCGGGGACACGTGGATCGGGTCGCCACCAACTGGCACATTTGGGTAAAGTACTCAATCCAAGAAACGCGCGTCCCATATCCCTCCCAAGCACAGCGGGTCCCTGCACGGACCCGCTCTTAATGGAACTAACGGAAGTGACAAGCTACCCAATGACCCGGTTCGCTTTCATGCAATTGCGGTTTTTCGACTTTGCAAATATCCTGGGCAATAGGACAACGGGTATGAAACGGGCATCCGCTGGGAGGATTCACTGGGCTTGGCACGTCTCCCTGAAGAATAATGCGGTCACGGCGAATGGCGGGATCAGGGATTGGAATGGCGGAAAAAAGAGCTTCGGTATAGGGATGCAAAGGCCGCCGGTAGATAACATCGGCGTCCGCGATTTCCATCATGGACCCTAAGTACATCACACCCACGCGCTTGGAAATGTGCCGGATTACATTAAGGCCGTGCGCGATGAAAAGGTAGGTGAGGCCGAATTCCCGTTGCAAGTCTTCCATGAGATTAAGAATCTGCGATTGAATCGAGACGTCGAGCGCAGACACGGGCTCGTCCGCCACCACCAGCTTTGGCCTTAACGCTAACGCCCTGGCAATGCCAATGCGCTGACGCTGCCCCCCGGAAAACTCATGAGGATAGCGGCGAATATGATAGGCGGCGAGACCCACCACTTCCAACAATTCTCGCACCCGCTTTTGCCGCTCTTGACTGTTCCCGATGTGGTGTATGATGAGAGGCTCTTCAATAATCTCGCCCACCGACATGCGAGGATTGAGCGAGCCAAAGGGGTCCTGAAACACAATTTGCATTTCCCGCCGTAATCCGCGCAACTCGCGCTTAGAGAGCTTGACAATATCCCGGCCTTCAAAAACGATCTGGCCGGACGTCGGCTCAATAAGCCGCAACACCGCACGCCCGGTGGTGGTTTTTCCACATCCCGACTCGCCCACCAGACCCATGGTTTCTCCCCGCTTCACATCAAAGCTAATGCCGTCAACCGCTTTGACGTTCCCCACGGTGCGGGAAAAAAGACCGCCAGAAATCGGGAAGTACTTCACCAGATTGCGCACCGACAACAAGACCTCGGGATCCACCTGAACCTCAGATTCGTGATTATCCAGCACAGCGCTCATGAAACCGCCTCCTTCCCTTTAGAATGCAGCCAACAACTCACCTTGCGGCCGTCGCCGACATCCTCCAGGGTTGGCTCTTGGCGAAAACAAATATCCATAGCCTTGGGGCAACGCGGGGCGAATGCGCAACCGGTGGGCAAGTGCAGTAAATTAGGCACCGTCCCGTCAATCACATGCAATTTGTCTTGGCGCTCTTCATCAATACGGGGTATGGACGCCAACAAACCTTCCGTATAGGGGTGCAGAGGCTCCCGGAACAGTTCGGCGGTTGTCCCTTCCTCGACCACCTTGCCAGCATACATTACCGCGACCCTATCGCACATTTCGGCAACAACCCCTAAATCATGGGTAATGAGCATAATGGCGGCATGAAATTCCGATTTTAACTTCTTCATCAAATCTAATATTTGCGCCTGAATGGTGACGTCAAGAGCCGTGGTCGGCTCGTCCGCGATGAGCAATCGGGGATTGCAAGCCAATGCCATGGCAATCATTACGCGCTGGCGCATTCCTCCCGACAACTGGTGTGGATATTCCCGCGCCCGGCGTTCTGGTGAGGGAATGCCCACCAATCGCAACATTTCGATAGCCCGATTAAACGCTTCCCGACGGGTGATGCGCTCATGCAGCGTAATAGACTCGGCAATCTGGTTGCCCACGGTATACACCGGATTCAAGGAACTCATGGGCTCCTGAAAAATCATGGCCATATCCTTGCCCCGAATCTTGCGCATTTCCTCTTGGCTCTTTTTTGTCAGGTCTTGCCCTTGAAACAGGATTTGACCCCCCACAATGCGTCCCGGTGGACTTGGCACCAGTTGCATGATGGAGAGCGAGGTCACACTCTTACCGCACCCCGACTCTCCCACAATGCCCAACGTCTCCTCTTCGTCGATGAAAAAACTCACTCCGTTGACCGATGGGACGACCCCTTCATCGGTGAAGAAGTGAGTTTGAAGATTGCTAACCTCTAGCACGCGGTTCGACACGCTGTTCTCTCCTTTCTACGGCACAGCTCTTGGGACATGGCCCCCTTTCTGACTTTTGCCTGGAGTTAGCCAGGAAGAAGGTTAGACCAGTACCCATCTTGGATTATTATAGAATTTGCACGATATGACGCCAATGGATAACTCTGGTCTAACTGCGCCTCTTTACGATAATATCGACCGGACCATCATCTCATTAGTTCGCGCCTTGATTCGCTAACCAATACAAAAATTCCTGCTCATTCATTAGCGGCACCCCAAGCTTGCGCGCCTTCTCAAGCTTGGACCCCGCCTTCTCCCCATAGATGACACCATCGCTTTTAGCCGAAACCGACCCGGAAACTCGCGCCCCCAACACTGTTAAACGTGACTCCGCCTCAGCCCGAGTCATAGATTCCAGTGTCCCGGTGATCACAAAAGTTTGGCCCAACAGCGGTTGGTTTCTCGGCTCTTCGAGAGGCTCTTCCATATTAAGACCAAGATCCTCTAGCTCCCGCACAATTTTTTGGTTTTCCCCCGCATCAAAAAATTGTCGTACGCTCTCGGCAATCCGCGGCCCAACATCCTCGATCGCCATCAGAGTATCTACATCGGAGGCCTCAAGGCTTCCCATGGACCGAAAATACCGAGCCAACATTAAGGCTCCCCGCTCGCCCACAAAACGAATCCCTAATCCATACAACAATCGCGACAATGGTTGCGCTTTAGATCGTTCAATGTGGAAAAGTAGTTTATCCGCGGAAATCTCCGCGAATCGAGGCAGCCGCAGCAAAGACCCGCGAGTTAGTCGATATAAGTCGGAGACCGAGTGAACCGCTTGAGACTCCAAAAGTAAGTCGACAGTTTTCTCGCCAAGTCCCTCAATATCCATGGCATCGCGCGAAGCAAAGTGAATCAACGCCTCACGCAACTGGGCGGGGCAGCCCAGTCCATTGGTACAACGATGGGCAGACTCCCCCTCAACTCGCAATGCCGGCGCCCCGCAAACCGGGCAAACCTCGGGAAAGACAAAGGGCTGGGCTTGGGGTGGCCGAAGTTTAGTCTCCACTCGCACCACCTCGGGAATAATTTCTCCCGCTTTGCGCACAAACACGGTGTCGCCGATCCGCACGTCTAATTCCCGCACGATATCCTCATTATGAAGCGACGCCCGGCTCACCCGCGTCCCCGCCAATAATACCGGCTCCAGTTCCGCGGTAGGGGTTAAGGTGCCCGTCCTTCCCACTGAAATGACAATGTCGCGAACGCGGGTTAAGGCCTCCTCGGGAGGAAACTTATAGGCCATGGCCCAGCGCGGTGTTTTTTGAGTGGCACCTAATTGATCTTGCCACTGCCGCCAATCCAACTTCAGCACCAATCCGTCGATATCGAAATCCAAAGGCGGCCGCCGGTTTTGAAACTGGTCAATGTAGCCCCGAACATCCTCATCCGTCACACAAAGCCGCCAATGATTTTCCACCGAGAATCCCCACTCCGCCAATTGTCGGAGCGTTTGACTTTGCGTGTCGATGGCAATGGCTCCGGACAGGTGTCGAATTTCATAAATAAACGCCCGCAAACCTCGCTGCGCCGTCACCCGCGAATCGAGTTGACGCAATGATCCCGCCGCGGCATTGCGCGGATTGGCAAACAACGCCATCCCCGCTTCCTCTCTTTGGGCATTCAACCAGTCAAATTGACTGCGCGGAAGATATACCTCTCCGCGAAACTGGCCCGTGAGAGGTTCCGTCAAGGTTCCGGGTATTCCCCCAATTTCCCGAGCATTGCCCGTAACCTCCTCGCCCACCAACCCATCTCCACGCGTAGCCGCTCGCTGCAGAACGCCGTCGCGATAGTCCAGAATCACGCTTAGCCCGTCAATTTTTAACTCGGCCGTCCAAGGCAGGGGTAGCGGCACTGAAAGCCATTGGCTGACCCGCGCGGAATACTCCTGGAATTCCTCAAAGGAATGCAAATTGCCTAAACTTAAAACCGGCTTGTCGAAGTGGACGGTGCCGAATTCGGGAGAGACTTCGCCGCCAACCACACGGGTGGGCGAGTCGCTGGGAGTAAAGTCGGGAAAATGGCGCTCCAGTTCGCTTAGTTCAGCCGCCAATTGATCGTATTCGGCGTCGCTCACGGGAGACTGATTGTCCCGATAATATTGGCGGCTATACTGCCTCAACAGGGATCGCAACGTCGCCATACGGGTCTCAATCTCGTTAAGCTCCACTCAATCCAGACTCCTCCCCGACAAGCTGGGCATATTTGGCCATAAACGCGCGTACGCCGCCACCGGGAAAGGCAATAGTGACTTCGGTGTCGTCCCCTTCACCCCGCAAGGCCACAATGGTGCCCCAGCCAAAGCGGGGATGGCGTACCCGCTGGCCTGGAGCCAAACCGTCAATATGGTGACTCATAGCAGCCGTGGCGCGATCAGCGGCCGCCAACCGCTCCCCCATGCTTAGCAGCGAGTCGGGAATCTCGCGGATAAAGCGCGACATGGGATTGGCATTGGTGCGCCCCAGCATCGTTCGCGTTTCCGCGTAGGTTAGGTATAGCTCGTCTTGCGCCCGGGTTAGAGCCACATACATGAGCCGCCGCTCCTCTTCCACCGTCCCCTCATTTAAAGACCGGGAATGAGGAAACACCCCTTCCTCCAGACCGGCCACAATCACTAAGGGAAACTCCAGCCCTTTAGCGCTGTGCACCGTCATCAGCCAGACGCCGCCGCCGTCTTCATTGGTTTCGTCCCAATCCGAGACCAAGGCCACCCATCCCAGAAACTCCCCCAGATCGGCCGTGCCTTGTTCTTCCTCAAATCGCTTGGCCTCGGAAATCAACTCGCCAATATTCTCCAACCGATCATCGGCCTCGCGGGTGCGCTCCTGACGCAACAGCAGCATAATGCCGCTCACCTCGGCAATGTTTCGCACCCGTTCCGCCAAACTCTGACCGGCCGATTCCTCAAAGCGGCGCAACAACTCGGACAACTCCGATGACGCCCGGCGAGCTTGAGCGGAAAGCCCCTCGATGCGATCAGCCCGCGCCAGCGCCTCCGCCAAGGGAATTTGCTGCGCCGAGGCGTACTCCCGCAAGCGGCGCTGGGCGACGTCGCCAATACCGCGTCGGGGATAATTAATCACGCGCAACAAGGAAAGGTCGTCCGCAGGATTGAACACCACTCGGAGATAAGCCATGACGTCCTTAACTTCCTTACGCTCATAAAAGCGCTTGCCGCCCACCAGCCGATAACTGATGCCAGCCCGTGACATCGCCATTTCAAAGGCCCGCGACTGAGCATTGGTTCGATAGAGAACCGCACAATCCGACAAGCGCTTCCCTTGGCGAATAGCCTCGTGAATCACCTCGGCCGCGTACCAGGCCTCACTCTCTTCATCGGGTGCGCGATACAACCGCACCGATTGGCCCGGTTCCTTATCGGTCCACAAATCTTTTCCCAGCCGCTCTCGGTTATTGCGCACCACGGCATTGGCGGCATCCAATATCACTTGAGTGGATCGGTAGTTTTGTTCCAGCCGAACAATTGCCGCACCGGCATAATCGCGCTGAAACTCCAAAATATTGCGCATATCAGCGCCACGCCATCCATAGATGGACTGATCGTCGTCCCCGACCGCGCACAAATTACCTCGTTCGCCAACCAGGTGCCGCACTAAGCGATACTGCGCCAAATTAGTATCTTGATATTCATCCACCAAAACATGTTTAAACCGCGCCTGATACCGGCTGCGCACCTCGGCATGATCTTGCAGCAACAAAACCGACTGAAAGATTAAATCGTCAAAGTCCAAGGCGTTTAATGCCTTCAGCCGCTTTTGGTAGCGAGAATACACCTCTTGCACCCGCTCGCCATAAAAACTATGATCCTCCCACTCCGATGGGGAGAGAAAGCGGTTCTTTGCCCGGCTGATGGTGGTTTGAAACAATCCAGCAGGCCATTCTTTTTCATCCCAACGCAATTCGCGCACAATATCGCGAATAAGTGATTTGGTATCATCCGTGTCATACACCACAAAACGATCATCGTATCCGAGACGGTCAATATTTTCCCGCAAAATGCGGACCGCCACGGAATGAAAAGTTCCGACCCACATGAATCGGCTATCGGGTCCCACCAAACTATCGATGCGGTTTTTCATCTCACGGGCGGCCTTATTGGTAAAAGTAAAGGCTAAAATCTCGGAGGGGTGAACACCTTTTTGATGGATGAGGTAGGCAATGCGATAGGCGAGTGTCCGCGTTTTCCCGCTTCCGGCCCCCGCCAGAACTAGAACGGGACCATCTGTTTGTAGACACGCCTGTCTTTGCGGCTCATTCAACTCATCCAATAAATTCATGACAACGTTCCTCTCAGTGCTGATATGTCAATTATATCAATACCGAGAGGGCTAATGCCATGATTGGGCGACAGGCCCTGATTGCGGATGGCGCGGCAGATAGCCGGAGAACCCGCGTTTGCCCCCAGCGTCCAATCGAACCACCAATGCCGCGGACGGTGCGTTCTCTAACCGCGATACGGCCCGCACGCGATAGCCGCGGGTTTCCCACCGCCTTTTTTCTCGCAGGGATTCTTCGATTCCACCTCCCACCACCCAAACATCGGTCATAAGGCCGGCCGCACGCAGCGTTAACGACAACCCACTACCTGACCTCCCAACCGGAGATTCCCCCCAAGAATGCGATACGGTACAGCCGTCAATTGGCGATGGGAAGCAGCACTGCATGGCATCCAAGAGATTTTGCCGGGCACCCTCCAGAGGCTCCCCCGTTATCCAAAGTATTAAGG
>JAJYTS010000052.1 GCA_021792935.1 Bacillota bacterium
GAACCCCGCGTTGAAGAGTGGCTGCACCGATTTTTCCGAACTGAGCAAGGACAAGCGCTGATTTCCGAGGTGACCGCCGACTTCCTCCTCTCCTGGCTGGTACCCGGAAATGCCAAGGGAACCTATTTTCAAAAAACCCTATTGCAGATAATCCAACAGTTGGCTACGACCGACTCGGAGTTCCGCCAAGAGGTGATTGCCGCCTTAAACCCGGGATGGAGCCGGGAACCTAACGGCGGCGACAAGCAGGTTTAAGACTGGAGAGGTGGACCTGAGTCCTCTTTTTCTACGGGTGAACCATAGCGGCTCATTAACACCGCCCTGTCCATGACAACCATTATCGGCCGCAAGCGCGAAAAGCGCCGTAAACTTCGCCAGCCATCATGATGATAGATGGACATGAGCACAATGAGATAGATGCGCATGGACCACTTGGGCCAACCCCGAAGCGGGACGTGTTGAAACCCCAATCTGGCAATGGCTCGGGCCGCGTCTAAGAGGGTTACGCCACCAATGGCGGCAATATCGTCATAGTCCGGGTGGCGCGCCACCCAATCCGCTAAATCGTGTAGGGCCCAACGGACTCCATGTAAGGCCCTAAGTCCGGAAATGGAACTGCCGCTCAGTTGCGACAGCGCCGTGTTGCCGAAGTGGATTTCACCTAAGGCGTCTCCGCGCCGCAAAACCCGGCCTTGGTTCATAATGATGGCCGGCCCGTGATGGCGGACATGGCCAATCCGTAAAAGCGGTTCGCCTCCGCCGGAATTAGGGATGCTCTCAATATTCCAGCCCCGAGTGAAGCGGATCTCCCACCAGGTCCAAACCCGGCGTATCATGGAGGGATTGGCCGATATTTCACTCACTAGACCCACCGCGAGTCCGCAACTTCGCAATCCGGCGACCATAGACGGCAATGATTGAATAGTACGCGTGCGATTGCCGCCTCCATCATGCAAGACCACGACCGAACCCGGGAGGGCCAGTTGCACCACATAATGGCTAATATAGTCAGGGGTGTGATCAGGTCGCCAATCATCGGGGGCGATATTCCAAAAGACGGGTGTTAAGCCCAATCGCTTAATGGCAAGCCAGGTTCCTAGATTGACATGGCCCCAGGGCGGGCGAAAAAGACAAGGTCGCTTTCCGGTCAACCGCTGAATTTGGTCCAGTCCCTCCCGGATTTGACGGTAGCTTTGCCAGGGGGCCAATAAAAACGCCGAAATGTGACGTTTCATGTGCAGCCCTACCTCGTGGCCTTCCTCCACCAGACGGCGGATAACCTCAGGCTGACGGAGACACCGCTCCGACACCACGAAGAAAGTGGCCCGAACCTCCAACGCCCGAAGCGTCTCTAAAAGAGCCGGAGTGTCCGCTCCCGGCCCGTCGTCAAAAGTCAGGGCAACCCGAGGATTATCGCTCGAACCAAAAAACGCGCCCCACTGCAGGTGGTGAAACAGGAAGTCGGGGATAAAATAGACCACAATCCATAAAGTGGCGAGAACTCCCGCCACCCACCACACCACCATGCGTTTCGCCCCTTCACCACGGATCCCGCATCAAAAACGACACTCTTTTGCCGCCTCTAACCCCAAGACGGCTTGTCGCCGCTTCAATCCCTCCGTTTACTGCGCGTGCGCGGTTGTGGAGGAAAGGGCCTCAATAATTTTCCGGGAAATCACTGATGCCGCATCTGGATGTCCCAGATTGCGCGCTTGATGCATCATCGCTCGCAATTCCCAGGGATGGCCCAACAGATGAGCCAACATTTCCGAGACATCGCGCTGGTCGCGGGCCAAAAACCCTGCTCCATGACGAACCACATAGGTGGCATTGGCGTCCTCCTGCCCCGGTATGGGCCGATAGATGAGCATGGGAACTCCGCGGCATAAAGCTTCAGTGGTTGTGAGCCCGCCGGCCTTGCTAACCAAAATCGAACTCACCCCCATCAATTCATGCACGTTATTGACATAACCCAAAACCACCATGGGATGAATGGCGTGTTTTTGATACTCCAAGGCAATCCGCCGGCGATTCTCTTCCCGCCCCGCGACCACCACAGTAGCATGAGGTAGATTCACCTTATCAATTTCCGGAAGAATTTGAGCAAACTCTGAAATTGGCATGTATGAACCGCCCATAAACAAAATAACGGGCAAATCGCCTAGACCTAGATTATTGCGGACTTCATCCTCATTAACCGGTTCTTTAAACCGACTGTCGATCGGAATACCCGAAACAATAATGCGCTCGGGGGGCACGCCTCTTCCCATCAACGCATCCTTCATGTCCTGTCCGCCCACAAAATATAAATCCACAAACTTGTGAATCCACTGCGAATGAATGCTGTAATCCGTCATCACCACGTAATTGAGGGCGTTAATCTGTCGATTGCGCTTTAATGTGGAGACCACTCCGGCCGCGGTGGGATAAGTAGACACAATCACTCGCGGAGGGCGCGGCCGAATCGCTTGAAAAAACGCTTCCAATCCTATCCGGTTAAGAAACTGCTGGGTGGCCGATTCTGGATCGATTTTTTGTGTGGCCGTATAAAACTTTTTCCAAATACTTGGAATAAACCGTACCGAGCTTAAGTAAGCCCAGCGTATGGCGCTGTCGAGGCGAGGGTTAACAAACTTATAGTAATCCAGCACCCCAATATTCACGGTGGGCTGAACCCTTAATAATTCGGATCCGATAGCCTTGGCAGCCCGTAAATGCCCATCTCCATATCGGGCTGCTAGAATCATTACCTCCGGACGTCGGGCCAGGGTCTCTTCATGATGAATGGCACCCTCATCAAGCCACCTACCCGCGTCGCCCATTAAAGCCGATTCGGATGTGGTACCTTTTGCCAGTTTTGGACCCCCTCCCCAACAGCTCGTCATCCTCACCATATCATGGGCCACCCCGACTGACTAGTGCAACCCGGCCCCAAACGCTATGCTAGTGTACGTCAACCGTTAGCAAAAATGCGAGTTTGGAGGAATCCGTTGCCAACCGTTTTTGCGTCTACTCCTGTAGAACACCTTGTGGAGCATTCCCGTTTCGTAGGGCTCGCTCTGCGGCTCACATGCGAGGAAGAGCTTGCTCATTGCCTTTCCCAAACCCGCGACAAATATCCGGGTGCCAACCACTATACCTGGGCCTATCGTTTAGGCGAGTGGTCAGCACGCGCCAGCGACGATGGCGAGCCTCAGGGCACGGCAGGACTCCCCATGCTCCATATTTTGGAGCGGGAAAACTGGGAACAGACCTTAGTGATCGTTGCCCGATATTTTGGGGGGATAAAGCTGGGCCGCGGCGGCCTCATTCGCGCCTATCAACATTGTTCCCAATTAGCGCTAAGCCATGTCACGCCTGGCCGCCTTACCCTAGTCAGCAATCTTCAAATCGAGATAGACTACTCCACGTTTGAGCGCGCGCGGCGTGCTATCGAATCGCTAGCCCTTACGTCCCAGTTGGAATTCGGAGCAAGTGTTACGTTAACAATTGACATCGAAACAACGCGGGTCGAACAACTGCTGGCGCTGTTGAACCAATCCGGCCGGGAATTCTGGAAATTGATAGCATCCCGCGAAGCGCAACTACTATTACCCAATGCATAAAAAAGTCGGCTATTTGCAATCGAGAGGTGAATGGTTTCCGCCTCATCTCACGGGATTCAACCTGTTTTGTGCGAAATCTGGTTGATTGGGCCTTCGGCATCATCCGTTGTATTCTGCAAAATATGGTTGGAACAGCTGCGTGAATCGGGCGTTCTTCATACGTATTCGGGCCGGTTGGCGATTTAGCCTAATGTTCTGATAATACCAAGGCTCGCTATCATCTGATTAACTCTCGACCTGTCCAATCCAGTCAACACAGCAAGCGCCGTAACGACGCAGGTGGCAGCCTTGTCACTGGTCTGACGACTATAATGGAGTACGGACAGTTGGAGTTTGATGGGCATGAGGTAAGGCGAGTTATCTTGAGGAGAGCTGTCATGGACTGTATCATTTGTCTGACTCCGTTGTCAGACACACACCGAGTTATTTTCTGTATTGGAGCCATGTCGGACAGTTTCACTGCCAAATTGCACAGGCGTATACAAGTCGGCTGAACCGAACGTCCCGATTGGCCGCAGCTAATCCTGACAAATAACGCCCAACCGCTAGCCAGAGTGTCATACCTATAAAGCGCTCACCGATGCGGATCACCTACGAAATGCTTCCCATAGTCCACCAGGGCACCGTCCGCTTGCATCTCATAGAAGAACTCACGAGGCGTTAGGTTTGGTTTTCCTCGCTTACGTTCCGAGTAAAGACGAAGGTGCGCCCGCAACAATCGGGCTGTTTTTGCGGACAGCCAGTCGGTACGTAACCCCGGAGTGCGGCTCGCGCGATGAGCAGCGACATTCCTTATTCGGTATATCCGAGCAGTCAACCACTCCGCTTGCTCCAACGAACTCTTCAATGATTTCCTTCGCAGGGCTTCATTTCCAAGCCAATTCAACCTCTCTTTTAACAGGGGCGACCGAACGGATCCAGATAGTGACTGTCGCCAATCATCACCAGTAACGACAGCTACTAATTCCTCGGTCCTGGTCCATGGCAGATCCATACTGCTTGCAAGTCTGCTGAGCGTTCGTAATGTCCGTGGAAAATAATACGATGACCAGATTGCTTTATTGAGCTCTGTGACGCGTTTCAGGGCGTTACCGCCTTGCGGTCGCCACGATAAGTACTCCATCGCGATCCAGTAGGCAAGTAGACGTTCCTCCCCCAAGCTCTCGTTTCCGACCCGAATCCAATGCACAACGTCTCTCAATTCCGCATCATCCACGATAGTTTGCACATCTGAAGCCGATAGCCGCACCGCCGATAAATATGTTGGCCGGGGACTCGTGAATTTATATTCACCGTTAGAGTTCCGAACGAAATAAGTCTGACCAAGGTTTAGAGTGGTAGACCGATTTTCCTGGATTGATGCCACACTTCCTAGCTCTTCGAACCTCAGAGCTCCCATGCTGGCAGCTGCCCATGCGTCCGTAGCTTGTACCACAGTTCGTAGATGATAAGTTCTGTTTGAAAATCCCTTGGCAATCGGAAGAACTTCGCCCGAAACTTCAACGTCGCCCCTTGGCGGAACCCTATGTACGTGTGACGGCGAAACGTCCACATACACGGTAAACTGCTCGGATTGGTTCGCAGATATCCGGGATACAAAACCGGTCAACGCTGCGGAAAACAATGGCGCTCGAAACGTCTTACGGAGCACCTCATGCAGGCCCTTGGACGACCAGCCAACATCTACAAAGGCATAGTTAATAAGTGCTTCAGCCATGGCCTCGACCTCGGAGAGGGTGGCACTAGGAGTAGCAACAAGATCAACAAGCTGAGTACCTACCATGGCGGAATGTGCAGATAGGTCCCGTGCGATCGCTTCCATTACTACCGTACGATCAGAAACGAATGCATGGTTCTTGTTGCCGCCCTCATTGCTTAAGTCGGCGCGTAATTGGGTTACAGCATTGTCATGACGGTGTTTTTGATCGAGCATTTCCCGCTGCATAACCAAATCATTATCCCACGTGTGTTTAAACTCATCAATCAGTGGGCGGACCGAGTCCCGACTCAGGTGTCCTTCCCCCATTTGGTTCAGACACCACAGAACCTCTTGAGCTAATCCGGGCAACGAAGTAAGGGTGGGTTCATACGGAGGTAATGGATACTTGGAAGTGAGCTCTTCGCATCGTTCGTACACCAGCCGTTTCGATATAGACATATCCGAAAACTGCCCCCAGAACCCCTCAGAAACGGACACGCTAATCACTTCCCTTGACATATAGGTTATATTGGCGTAAGTTAAATGCACTATAAAGCTTAGGGAGACACGGATGCCCATCGACGCGTGACCTACGCGAATCGGACTCCAAGATCTCCCCTTTATTTTACCATTCTACCGCTGTCTCCGAGCTTTCAAGCGAATCGTTAGGACTGCGACTAGGTCGGCACAACTACGTTTGGCGATGGTGGGCGCGCCCGTCCAGTGGTGTCGGCACCTGCCGCGGCACCCCGGAACCTACGGAGCCGAACGAACACCGGGAACCTTGCGCGAGAGTCTGACCTTAACGAATCTCCTTGGCCCGACAGGAGCATGGCCAGCCCATCGTGCCCCAACCCGCCTACGTCGACCCGGTCCTTGGGGCCCATGTCGGGGCTCGCGCGACACCCTCACTCGCAAATATTTACGATGTGAATGAGGACGATACGGGGGCGTAGGTTTCCTAAAAGTCCGCTAGCTAAGTCGGGGCAGCGCCAGTCGTATCGAAAAAACAAACGGCTGGCTGCCTAAAACACCCATTCATCCGTGGGCGTTGGGCCATACGACGTAATCATGCAGGCGATGTAGAGTCCCGTGTCTAACGACACCTGGTCGGTCGACAGGACCACGGGCCGCTTCTTCTCACCACTTTGGTCCGCATAGGGAAACCGTGTGAGCACCACATCGCCGGCTCTATAAATTGTTGTAGGCGTCGTCACGGGGATTGTCCCATTCCGCTTGCATGTGGCGTACGATGGTACGGTACCAGCCCTCTTCTTCCAGACGTTCCAAGAAATGGCGTTTATCGGAATCCGGTAACCGGTGGAACGCTTCTAACAGATGCTCGATGGGTTCGCTCATCGGCAGAGGCCTCCTATCCACACACCGTTAATGGCCTTATTTTAGCATGGCCGGCCAAGACTGATTACGATCTTGCCCTCCTAACCTCGTCTTCATATCGCCGCAGCCAGCCGGACCCCGGTCGATAGTAATGACGTGGACTAGCGGGGCTAACATGCCGGACATCGGCCACCAACCCCACCGCCGCGCCATGAAAGCAAAACGACGCTACCCTGCCGTCAAGCGAATAACGGTAGCCACGGCAATTCCGGCGAAAACGGCAATGAGAGTTCGGGTCAGGGAAATGCTGTTACTTTCATGGGCGGCACCTCCCTCGGGCTCTACGCCGTCCCCGTAGAGCGTTTCAATCAGGGCGCGATAACGCTGTTCCACCACGGACAACTTAACTTTCAAAGAAGGGGTGAGCTCGCCATGTTCTTCCGACAGCATTTCCGACAGGAAGGCCACTCGTTTAGGGCGTTCAAAAGACGCCAAGGATGCGGTGGTGCGTTCCACTTCCGTCATGACCCGGGCCATCAAGTCCGCATCGCGCAAAAGCACCGCATCCCCCAAATTCGCCTTGTGGTTCTTTTCAGCCCACACATGTAACTGCTCACGATTCAGAAAGAGCAGGGCGGAGACATATTTCCGGCCATTTCCCAAGACGACCGCTTGTTCAATAAAGCGACTCAGGGTTAATAGCTGCTCGACCGCCTGCGGCGCCACATTCTTACCGGTAGATAGAACGATAATGTGCTTCTTCCTATCCGTCACTCTAAGATGCCCTCGATCGTCCATTTCTCCAACATCACCGGTATGAAACCATCCGGCGCGAAATACATCCGCCGTTTCCTCTGGGAGGTTCCAATAACCTTTGGCAATATTGGGTCCCCGCGCTAAAATCTCCCCGTCCGGGGCAATGGCGATTTCCACTCCCGGAAGAACCCGCCCTACCGTCCCATATTGCGGTACCGGAGGGACGTTAACTGACAACACCGGGGCGGTCTCAGTTAGCCCGTAGCCCTCTAGCACCAGAATTCCCACCGAAAAAAAGAATCTCCCAATTTCTGCCGCCAACGGGGCTCCCCCAGCAATAACATAACGGAGACGTCCGCCCAGAACCTGACGCACCTTTCGAAAAATCAACCGGTCATAAAGCCGGGACAAGCGTTGCAAACGCGGCGGGACAACTTCATTGCGCGAAAGCAGTCGATATCGGGCTTCCCCGACGCGAACGGCCCATGAGAATAATGAGCGTTTGAGGGATCCATACTGATTGGTTTGAGACATGATGCGAGAGTATATTTTCTCAAATACCCGGGGAACGGCAATCATTAAAGTAGGCTTAAGCGCGGTCACATCCTCCACCAAGAACGCGGCAGAACGCGCATAGGCCAGAATAACCCCGTAAGATAGCAAAATATTATGCCCGGTGCGCTCCAGAATATGGGACAACGGCAAGACCGACAAGGCAACATCCTCAGGAAAAATGCGCATTTCACGGTTAGTCTGCATGAGCTCCGACACCGACTCTATATTGGACAGCAGATTGCCGTGGGTCAGCATCGCTCCCTTCGGAATCCCGGTCGTTCCTGAGGTATAGACTAACGTCGCCAACTCGTCTCGGCCACGGCCAGGAATAATAGGAGCGCCAGGCCTTCCGATGTTCGCGAGAGAGTGCCCAACTCCTTTGGCATCGATCACGATCAAATTCGTCTCCTGGGGAAACTTGTTGGCCAGCGTGTCATTTTCCACCACGGCCCAGCGTAGCCCCGCGTCTTCAGCAATATGGCGAACCTGCTCAGGCGCGGTGGACGGGTAAATGGGGACGGTTATCGCGTCCAGGCATAAAATCGCGTAGTCACAGATAACCCATTCGGGCCGAGTAGCCGACATGAGCCCCACCCGGTCCCCAGCACCGATCCCCAACTCTCTAAGTCCCCGTGCCGTGGATTGAATGGCATGCCAAAGGTCATGATAACTCCGATCAACCCATGAATTTCCATTCCAGAATCTCTGAGCCGGATGATCGCCTATTCGTTCTGCATTGCCGCGGATTATTTCGGTAAGATTTTGGAATGTCATCCCGGTTGACTCCCCCCAATGAGAAATTTCCTACCAGAAAATTTTCGTTGGGAAAATTTTAGCCTTTTGCAACCCTCCCGGCAATCATTAAAATACGCAAGATTGCAAAAATCCGGGATTTTTCTACCCGTCCGCCAATGACTAACGCGAAAATACCGGGTAATAGCCCAGCAATCGATAAAAGAGAACTTGTGACCGCACCTTTTCCAACGACTCAAACAATACCTTGGACTTGTTCTCCAAAAGGGTAAGATCTGCCCAAAATCGAAATTCAAATGGTGTTCCGGGCCTGGGGCGCGATTCGATTTTTGTCAAATCTATCCCCCGGTTGGCAAAAACATTGAGGACCCGTGCCAGCGCCCCGGGACGGTGAGCCATGTCTAGCGCCAACGATGCTTTCATGGTGACTACGATCCGATCCGGCAACAAAGGTTTACGCTGGGAAATCAGCCAAAAACGTGTGCGATTGTCCGGGTAGTCCTGCACTTGATCCGCCAAAATATTAAGGCCAAATTGAGCGGCGGCGGTAGGGCTGGCGATGGCGGCAACTCCGGGCCAGCGGTTTTCCGCCACCTCCCGTGCGCTGCCGGCTGTATCAAGTGCCAATTCCGCCTGCAATTCCCGGGATTGCCAAAACCCGCGGCTTTGCATGAGCGCCTGCGGATGAGAGCGGACTCGGCGTATACTATCCAGAGTTTCCCCGGGGGGCGCCATAAGAGCCAAATGAACTTCGTGAACCACCTCTCCCCAGATAGAAAGCTCCTCATGGTTGATAAGCCCCTGCCACACCTCCGCCACAGCCCCCTGATACACGTTTTCAATTGGTAGCAGCCCAGCGGCGAGGGGGTCATCCAACAACCGTTCATAGACGCGGTCAAATGACTCCAATCCTTCGGCCTTTTCGCCGACGAAGAACTGAAAAATTGCCTCCTCGCTAAATGCCCCAGGCTCACCTTGATATAACAAAAGAACACCTCATTTCATTCCACGTGTTAAAAGCCATACTTCACTCCTTATACGACGGTCCACCGCCAACCGTAAAGCTGCCCGCATACGCAAACCCGAAACACGCTTGGCAAAATGAAATGCCCAGTCGGCAAATCGGCGCAGTCCACTTACCCACGACCGCAACCTTTTTGTGATTGGGCGTTTGGCACATACCCCTATTATGTACCGCATCGCAGTACTCTTTGAACACTTTAAATCAATTCGCAAGCCAATTTTTTGGTGAATAGCTCTATTTCAGCCACAATTGGCCGGAATACTCGATTATGCGACCCTCAAAACCCAACAAAATCGGTCGCATCACCACATCGCACCCCGCCAAGGTCATCTTGCGCACTGACACCATTGAGGCACGAACGCAACTCCTTGCCCACTAGTAGTGGTCCCGTACCCTTGACAATTGTTATCTCGCTTTTCATGACACAGGTCCCTAGGTCCTGGGCCAACCCCTACGGCTGAACAATTCGGATCCGAACGTCCCTTGCCAATGATTTTCGCCTCCAGGGGCTATGCCGACGACATGGAGCCATTGTGCCCATACAAGCCTTAGCACACTTTTATATGGTCTGGGGTATGGTAAGATTTTTGCCGACAAGGAGTGGTCATGATGATGTGCCAACTTAACGGAAGCTGTCATGCATCTTGCTTTATGCGCATCCCGTTTGACGGTGCCTGATGACTCAGGACCAAGGGCCCCAGTATAGAGCAGACCTGGTCGTGAGCGCAGAATTGGCGCATGAGCTCATCGCCAAGCAATTTCCCCGGCTCCGTGACGCAAACATCGTCGCTTTTGGCGAAGGATGGGACAACTGGATTTACCGTGCGGATAACTGGCTTTTCCGATTTCCGCGACGACGCATCGCCGTCCCCTTAGCAGAACGGGAAATGACTGTTCTGCCGCACTTGGCACCACGGTTGCCAGTGCCGATCCCTCATCCGGTGTTATTCGGGCAGCCAACGCCTCAATATCCGTGCCCGTTTTTTGGCTATCAGCCCGTTCCGGGCACCGCTGTGGCAGAGATGCAGTCCTTAGACCCCACCCGGCGCTGCGCCTTAGCGGGTGCCTTGGCGGAGTTTTTACGGGCGCTGCAGACGGTACCGGTCACCGAGGCCAGCGCGTGGGGCATGGGAGAAGCCACTTTGGGACGAATGGACCTGGGGCAGGCCAAAGAACGGTTCGAATTATGGATGGCCTCCGCGGTTGACCGCGGGATCGCCCATCCCGATGCTCCCTGGGCGACGGAATTCAGGGAGGCGAATGTTGCGCCGCTTCCCCTGGATCACCCGGTTCTGGTCCACGGAGACCTAAACTTCAAAAACGTTCTTTTAGATCCAGACGGCCAATTAGCGGGCGTTGTCGACTGGGGAGACCTGCACCTTGGCCATTGGGCGGAAGATTGGATGTTTGCGGCAGGATACCTGCCGCGCTCCGGGCAAGAGGCGTTCCGGGCCGGCGTGGGCGCAGCTGACGAACGGCTTTGGCAAACTGCCCGGGCCCTATCCATCTACGTGAACCTCATTATCTTAGTCTCCGCCAGCGACATGGGATATCCGAAAGACGTGGCGGAAGCCCAGTGGCAATTGGCCAACCTCGCCGCCACCCAGCAGAGCTGACAAAAGGAATCCCTGAGGTTGATCCCCCACCCGAGATGCATAGGCTATCCCCCTCGAAGGACGGGGAGAAAGCGCTAGGTCTAGGGTGAAGGTGCCTATAGTTGCCAGCGATGATGCCGTTCTGGTTCATCGTCCATATCCGTTTCCGCTGAAAAGTCGGGAACAAACGAGAGTGATGTCACGTCGGCCAGAATAAGAGGATCGCTCGAGGTTAGAGGGGTGATGCGGCTGATTAGCCGCAGCAGGAGCCAAGTCATTGAGCCGTCGTAAAGGACAATAACGAGCAGGGCCGCGATTTGAGCCAGAAATAAATGCGGATTACCATAAATGAGCCCCTTAACAGTGCTTGAGCCGCCTAAGTATTCCAGCATGCGCGGATCGGCGAGAACTCCCGTCATAATTCCGCCGACTGCCCCGGCTACGGCGTGGGTGTGAAATATGCCCAGTGCGTCGTCGGTGTTGTGAAACCAGCGCCAGCGCGGCGTGACTCGCATGCTCACCCAAGGGATAAAGGCCGCCAGGGCTCCTATGGCGAGGGCGCCGTAGCCATTAACATAGCCCGCGGCAGGGGTGATAGCCACCAGACCGCATATGATGCCGTTTATGGATCCTGTCACCGAAAACGTTCCGTTCGTTCTATAGTCTAAGCCTAGCCAAGTCATGAGCGCTATGGCGGCGGCAATATTGGTGTTCAAGATGGCCGCGGCGGCATTGGCATTCGCAAAATAGGGATCGCCGCCATTAAATCCATTCCACCCCAGCCATAATAGTCCGGCGCCGGCTAGAGCGAGAATCAGGGGAGGGCGTTCACCCGCACCGTCGCTGCGAAAACGGGGACCTACCACGCCAGCTGCTACAAATCCTGAGATTCCCGCGGCCACATGGATGACATAGCCGCCCGAGTAGTCAATAGCGCCCAACTGTGAGAGCCAGCCACCTCCCCACAGCATAAAGGCGTTCACGCTGTATACGCAGAGAGACCAGCAGGGGACAAAAAGGATCCACGCCTTGAAATTCACGCGGCCTAAAAGGGCTCCCACCATAATCCCCGGCGCAATGGCGGCGAAGACAAACTGGAAGTAGATGAGCGAGGACTCGGGGATACGGAGAGTAGGAATAAGGTGTCGCAAGAGGGGGATGGAAGCCCGCTGCTGCAGGGTGGATGCCGACAGCATGGGCTTTGGCACCCCTATGAGCGCGTGCAATATTCCTGGGCCGAGATCTAGCGGGTGTCCAAAACCCATACTATATCCGGCCATTACCCAGACCACCAGCACAGCCCCAAATGCATAAAGTGTCATCATGGCGGCCTGCAGTACCCATTTTTTTGCGGTAGAGCCGCCGTAGAGCAGGAGAAGGCCGGGGATGGACATGAGGCCGACCAGGGTGGCCGCCGTCATCTGCCATGCGGTGTCGCCGGTATTTACATAGTGCGGACTGGGCAGTATCATCGCGAGTCCCTCCTTATTTTTTGGGAAGTATACGAAGAAATATAACAAGTATTGTTAGGTATATCAATATATCTGACAAGATTTAGAGGTGATATGACAAATAACTTACACGAGGTTGGCCTGATAGGGTGATAACTATCTCCCGACCCGGTAATGAGGGGTTGAAATGACCGGATGGCGCGCCTAAGTATCACGTCAGCCATTCTTTCATGGCGGTCTCATGAGCAATGGGCGTTAGTACAATTAAGCGGAGATGGGGCGTGTACAGACATTGATGAAATAGCTGGCCGGAATGCTTGACCTGGTCACGATAATAGCGGGTGATGGTTTAGGCCTGTTAGTGAATGGGGAATGGATGGCGCGGATGAACCGCCGGCCCACTTTCGGTTCAATGCCTCAGCCGACGAGTTGATTAGACCGCCGTACGGGGTTTCAACGCGGGGTGATGCCCGGTTATTCCACAGGACCCTGGTGACCACACGCCATACTATCCTCATTGCCGGCACCGCCGGTGTCGGGAAAAATATGTAGCCACGGCCTTAGCCCGTCCGGCGTTGCACCTTAGCGGGGTTTCTGCGGGCGCTGCACACGGTACCGGTCACCGAGGCCAGCGCGTGGGGCATGGGAGAAGCCACTTTGGGACGAATGGACCTGGGGCAGACCACGGAACGGTCGGTCCGAATTATGGATGGCCTCCGCGGTTGACCGAGGGATTGCCCATCCCGATGCCCCCTGGGCGACGGAATCCAGGGAGGCGAATGTTGCGCCGCTTACCCTGGATCACCCAGTTCTGGTCCACGGAGACCTAAACTTCAAAAACGTTGTTTTAGATCCAGACGGCCCATTAGCGGGCGTTGTCGACTGGGGAGACCCGCACCTTAGCCATTGGGCGGAAGATTGGATGTTTGCGGCAGGATACCTGCCGCGTTCCGGGCAAGAGGCGTTCCGGGCCGGCGTGGGCGCATCTGACGAACGGCTTTGGCAAACTGCCCGGGCCCTATCCATCTACGTGACTCTAATTATCTTAGTGTCCACCAGCGACCTGGGATATCCGAAAGACGTGGCGGAAGCCCAGTGGCAATTGGCCAATC
>JAJYTS010000053.1 GCA_021792935.1 Bacillota bacterium
CGGGCCAACAACGTCACGACAGCAATGGCATGGACTTGTCTGTCCATGCATTTAGCTGCCAGACATATTCTTCTTACACCGTACAACGATTGAGGGGCGGATTAGGCGCCGTTGACTCCGTGTGGGAAGTTTTGCGAGAGTTCACATAGGGCTTCCATCCCTCCTCGCCAAAGCTTGCACGCGTAACTGCATGTTGAAGGCTTCCGCCCCCAAAATCGGGGCCGATAGCCTGTTGTTCGCGCTTTGGCCCCAGGAAGCGGAACCAATCACTTAGGACGCCTTCTTGGATATCGACGACGGAAGTTCTTGCAGCGTGACTGATAGAGAGAGGTGTTGATTGCCGCGCAAAAGGCCCAGCCGAATCCGTTCGCCAACACCGCTTTTTTCCAGCACTTTGATAACGTCACGCACACGATGCACTGGGTGATTGTTGACCGATTCCAGGAAATCTCCCGGCTTAACCCCCGCTACTGCCGCGGGGCTTTTAGGAGTTACGGATACCACAAGCATCCCTAAAGTACGTTGGGTTGTGGGCACTAAGGTGGCGCCAATCCAAGGCCGGCGCACGCGTCCAAATTCTAGCAATTGATCCACCACGTGCCTTACCGTATCACTGGGAATGGCAAAACCAATCCCCTCAACTCCGGTTTGGGCGATTTTACTGGAGTTTATCCCGATTAACTCTCCACGGGTGTTGACCAAGGGTCCTCCACTATTTCCCGGGTTAATGGCCGCGTCTGTTTGAATCAAGTGATATTGCCAGCCATCGCGAAACAAGACCCGATCCTTGGCCGATATCACTCCGACAGTTACGGTATGGGTCAATCCCAATGAATTGCCAATCGCCACCACGAGTTCTCCGGGTTCAATATTAGCCGAGGAAGCAAAAGTCGCCGGGACTAGATGAGTGGCATGAATGCGAATAACCGCCAAATCGGTAGGGGGATCCACCCCAACCACGGTTGCTTTATACCGGCGGTTATCGGACAAAATCACCGTCAACGAATCGGCTCCCTGTACCACATGATAGTTGGTGACAATATCTCCATCGCGATTCATGATGACCCCGGATCCCATTCCTTTAGCCTGTTCCTTTTTCTCGGCAACCCGATTATTCACCACCACCACGACAGACGGCCGCACACGTTTTACCACCGCCACAATCGGCCAATTCAACGTGGAAGATGGCACCTTGGGGGCTACCACCGTCATCAGCCAGGCGCCAACCAACAAGCCAGCGATCCCCACTAGTAGGATGCGAATACCCGCGCCCATGCCACAGCCCCCCAACTTAGGACAGCGTATGAGACGGGTTGGCCCTTTAGCACTTTCTCTTCCCGCCACAATAGCCCTGGGCGACTTTTGGGCGACTTTAAAGAAGGCCGCTTTTGTATAGAACGTTGCCGGACAATACTGTATGAAGACGGATACCCCTTGAAAGTTATTTTTCATGAATGAAGCCGGAGCAAGAAACTTGCTCTGTCATGTAGTAACGGAGGTCAAAGTTAGTGACAAAATCAACACGAAAACTGCCAATATATCCAATGGTGGTTAGTAGCACGGCTAAAATTAGATAGAGACGGCCAATGGAAAGGGGGGGGGAGTGTGCAAAAGAAAGAACGGTTGAATGCCGGTAAATTAAGCGCCGGGTTTAGGCTTTCCCATGGTCTTTTCGGTGCTTTCCTAACCGTGACATCAGTAATCGCCGCCTTAGCGGCAATTACCGTTTTGTACCCGCACGGCGCCCTTGTTTCTCTATGGTCATTCAAGAAGGCCGCGTATCAGCAGTTGCTGAATATTGGATTCTTAGCTGGAGTAGGCTTTGCGGTATTATTTGCCGTATTAGCCTTAACAGCTGTTGGATGGTTTCTGCATCGGAGATGGGCATGGTATCTATCCTGGATCGGTTTATCCGTGAACCTGGCGTCTAACGTGGCCAGTACACTAATAACCAGACAATGGGTTAATTTAGTAGGAGCAGCACTGGAGGGACTTATTCTCTTCTGGCTGACATCCCGACCAATCAGAACTCAATATTTGCGTATGCACGCAGATAAGAGGGATAGCTAGATTACGAAGATTGCCGCAGCGTAAGAATCATAAACCCAATTCCACCCACAAATGAAAGAGACCCTTTTTGTTCTGTTCGTGGGGGAATAGTCCCGAGCATAAAAGCAACCATTCCCTCAAGAAAGAGAAGCCCCAGTTGCCGTTGGCACAAAAAACGCATCCATTCACAGCCAGTTTTATACTATTAGCCACAAAACCCTTTAAATGACCATCCTCTTCCCGTATCATGGCGACATACTCCCCACCTTTAAACAGCGCCCGTCAACACCCTTATCTCGGTACAAATTTAGGAAGGGTCACAACGTAAAGGCCATTAACCAAGGGAGAAATCCAACACGACGGAGGAATGCTGGAAATGAACACCATTTCACTGGCCGAAGAATGGGCGTCTAATCCTCGTTGGGCGGATGTCACCCGCCCCTATACAGAAAGCGAGGTGCTGCGGCTGAGAGGAACGCTATTCATCGAACACTCTCTCGCCCGGCATGGTGCGGAGCGTCTTTACCATCTGCTTTCCACCAAACCGTACGTCCGGACTCTCGGCGCCATCACCGGAAATCAGGCGGTGCAAGAAGTCAAAGCGGGACTTGAGGCCATTTATCTTTCCGGGTGGCAGGTCGCTGCTGACGGAAACACGTCGGGAGAAACCTATCCTGATCAATCGCTCTACCCCGTCAACAGCGTCCCGCAAATGGTGCGGCGCATCAACCGCGCCTTAATGCGAGCTGATCAGGTCGAGCGTGCGGAGGGCACAAGCCAATGGGATTGGTACGTGCCCATTGTCGCCGACGCGGAAGCCGGGTTTGGGGGCCCCTTAAATGTTTTTGAGCTGGTTCGCGCCCTTATTGAATCGGGAGTGGCCGGAATCCATTTGGAGGATCAGTTGTCCTCCGAGAAAAAATGCGGGCACATGGGCGGCAAAGTCCTCATCCCCACCCAGCAAGCCATCCGCAATCTAATCGCTGCCCGCTTGGCTACCGATGTCATGGGCGTGCCCACCCTTTTAATTGCCCGCACCGATTCGCAAGCGGCCACTCTCGTGACCACGGACATCGACGCCCGGGATCAATTATTCCTCACCGGTGAACGCACCTCGGAAGGATTCTTCCGCACCAGGCCTGGATTGGAGCCAGCCATAGCCAGAGGCTTAGCCTACGCTCCATACGCCGACTTGGTATGGTGCGAGACCTCCAAACCCGATTTGGGAGAGGCGCGAGAGTTTGCCCAAGCCATTCACGCCGAATTTCCCCGACAGTGGCTGGCTTACAATTGCTCGCCCTCGTTTAATTGGAGGCGCTACCTCGACGACAAGCAAATCGCCGCTTTCCAGGACGAGTTGGGGGCGCTGGGATATAAGTTTCAATTCATTACATTGGCGGGATTTCACGCGCTTAACTGGTCCATGTACCAATTAGCTCACGATTACCGTGATGGCGGCATGGCGGCCTACGCGCGGTTGCAAGAAGCGGAATTCCAAGGAGAAGGGCAAGGATATACGGCAGTCCGGCATCAACGCGAAGTGGGGGCCGGCTACTTTGATGCCGTCTCGCTCACGATTTCCGGCGGAGACACCTCTACCACGGCTTTAACCGGATCCACGGAAGAAGCTCAGTTTACGACCCGCTAAAAGGGGAGGATAACCATGGCACGTTGTACCAACTGCCATGCCACCGGCATGGAGAATCCGTTACTTGACGCCTACGGCTGTGAAGACTGCGGAGCGCTCTGGTGCAACAACTGCGGCGAACCCTCAGTGCCGTGTCCAAGATGCGCCAGTATTCGCGTGTGGTCCTTTACCCTGACGGATGACGCCTATTTGTAATGTCGGTTCTTTCCGATTCGGGAAAAGGGGCTGCCTCTTTAACGACAGCCCCTTTCCTCCGCTTTATTGCCCGTGTGAAACCGTTTCTAGGTGGGCCGCTCAATGACCGTCGCGATGCCTTGACCCACTCCAATGCACATCGTGGCCAATCCCTTGCGAGCCCCACTCGCCCGCATGCCATAGATAAGGGTGGTTAGGATGCGGGCGCCGGAAGCGCCTAAAGGATGTCCCAACGCGATGGCGCCGCCATGGCGATTAACGATGCCGCGGTCAAAAGGCAAATCATGCAGCACCGCTAGAGTTTGGGCGGCAAAGGCCTCGTTAAGCTCGACCTGCTCCAAGTCGCCCAGATTCCATCCGGCACGGGCCAGCCCACGCCGCGTGGCGGGCACAGGACCATAACCCATAATCGCCGGGTCAACTCCCGCGACCCCCGTTCCGCGAATGATGGCCATCGGTTCGATTCCCCGTGCCTCCGCGATTTCGCGTGCCATTAATACCACGGCCGCCGCGCCGTCGTTAATCCCCGAGGAATTGCCGGCTGTGACGGTGCCGCCTTGGCGAAAAGCCGGCTTCAGTTTCGCCAGTTTCTCCAAGCTGGTGTCCGGACGCGGATGTTCATCCTGGCTGACATAGTGAACCGCCCCACTCTTCTTATCCACAATCGGAACAGGAACAATTTCGTGCTCGAAGTGTCCCGACTCCCGCGCGTGAACAGCCTTTTGGTGGGACTCCAGCGCTAAAGCGTCTTGCGCCTCGCGACTGAGTTGAAACTTCTCCGCCAAGTTTTCCGCCGTTTCTCCCATAGAAAACGGATAATACATTTCCGCGAGTTTGGGATTGGTCATACGCCACCCAATCGAGGTGTCGTAGACAGTATGATTCCCGCTGGGATAACCGAGACCTGACTTGGGCAGCACCAAGGGAGCGCGGGTCATCGACTCCACACCGCCGGCGACAATAATGTCGGCCTCCTCCGAACGAATGGCTTGATATCCGCGATTGACCGCCTCTAAGGAACTCCCGCAGAGACGATTAAGCGTGGAGCCCGGAACGGTCACGGGAAATCCCGCTAAAAGCAAAGCCATCCGCGCCACATTGCGATTATCTTCTCCCGCTTGGTTCGCGGCTCCCATGAGAACATCATCCACTAACGCCGGGTCAAGATTGATATCATCGATGACTTGCTTCAGCACCAACGCCGCCAAATCATCTGGGCGGACATCCTTCAGCACTCCACGGTGCCGTCCGATGGGGGTGCGTTTTGCGGCTACAATTGCAACGTCGCGCATAAAATGACGCTCTCCTTTCCTATGACTTTCTTATTCCCCGCCATCCAGCAGCGAACTGCCAAGCCGCGCCCGAATCCACGGATGCGGTTGAAACCGGGTGCCATACATGTCTTGCAAAGCCCTTAATCCCCAAAACACTTGCGGCCAGCCAAAAAGCTTCGCCCATGCCAACGGACCGCGCGGATAATTCAATCCCAAGCGTGCCCCCTGGTCAATTTCATCCTCGGTAACGCCCTGGGAAAAGAAATCCACGGCTTCATTAATGATGGGCAATATCTCCCGCGAAAAAACCAGGCCCACCGAATCAGCCACCCCCACAAATTTTCGGTCGGGCCAAACCGCGGATAACCAGGCGAGATCCCCGTCCGTTGCCTGAACCACTGTCTGCACGGAACCGCCCGCCATCATCAAAAGAGGATCGCAACCCACCAAACGCATAGAACCCGTCAACCACGTTTGTTGAGCGGCTAAGGTGGCTGTAGTCGAAGCGGTCAGTGCGGCGCGAACTCCAAGTCCCTCCAGCATCCGAAGTCGCTGCCTCTTTTTATCTAAGGGCCCCGCCGAACTATCCACAACCCATGCGGCTCCCTGTGCTCTGTCCAGATCTGCATCGGACAGCGGCACCATATCTAAAGCCGCCCCTTGGTGCCAGCCCTCGTGCGGGTCTGTAGTCCCCACCATCCACAATGGCTCATTCATAACGATAAAACCCCCGACCGCTCTTTCGGCCCCAATATCCCCGTTCCACCAGCTGTTCCTGCCAGCCATGCGGGCGGTAGCGCTCATCATAATAGGTTTGCTCATAAACCGATTTGGTGACCGACAAATTGACGTCGACCCCCACTAAGTCCATGACTCGAAAAGGTCCCATAGGAAATCCCGCCCCTTCCATGACTTGATCCACAGTCTCCATAGGGGCGACGCCTTCATCAACCATTCTTAAACCTTCCAAATAATAGGGACGAGCCACGCGGTTAACCAGGAATCCGGGGCGGTCGGGAACCACGATGCCGGTTTTCCCTAAACTTGCGACCAGTTTCCGGGCCGCGGTCACATACTCATCCGATGTATCCATGCCCCGGATGATTTCCACGAGCGCCATACGCGGCACCGGATTGAAAAAATGCAGCCCGCCAATGCGTTCAGGATGACGGCTGGCATTAACCTTTAACTTGCTAATGGCGATGGAGGAGGTATTACTGGCCAACCACACTGTGGAAGGGTAGCGCTCATCCAGATCATGAAAAATCTTCTGCTTTAGCTCGCTTCGTTCCGGCGCCGCTTCTATCACCCAATTCACATCGCTGTTAGGTATGGCATCCTTGATGCTTAATCGGTCAAGATAGCTGTCCAGGGACTCGGGAAGGCGCCCTCGCTCAATTCCCCGTTGCAGGCCACTGCTAATGCGTTCTTGCGCCCGTTGCCGAGACGCGCTGTCCGGATCCGTAAGAATGGCGCGGTGACCCGACTGAATAGCCGTTTGAGCGATGCCGGCCCCCATGGTTCCGGATCCAATAATGACAATGTTCATCGGTCAACGCCCCTCGAATACAGGCGGGGTTTTGGCAAAGAAACTCTTGATCGCTTCCCGGTGATCCTGCGTCTGCGCGGCCCGTATTTGAAAGTCCTTTTCGCGCACCAAAGCCTCCGTGAGGTTATGGGACAACCCATAGGCCATTTCCCGCTTAATCATTCCTAATGCCAAGGGCGGCCCAAAAGCGAGGGTTTTCGCCAAGCTGTACGTTTCATCGGCGAGGCTCTCGGCTGGTACTAGGCGGTTAATCAGCCCCCAGGCCAGTGCTGTCTTGTCATCGACCATCATTCCCGTGGAGGCCATCTCCAAAGCCCGCGAATACCCAATAAGCCGCGGCAGAAAATAGCTAGACCCGGAGTCGGGCACCAACCCAATCCGCACAAAAGCTTGTGAAAAACGCGCTCCCTCGGCGGCAACGCGGTAATCGCAGGCTAATGCCAACGACATGCCCGCACCGGCGGCTACACCGTTAACCATGGCGATGGTGGGCTTTTCCAAATTGGCTAAGCGCTGAATCAACGGATGATAATAGGTGTCAAGATGCTGACCAATATCCCGTTCGCCAGGCTCACCCGCAAATGTCTTCAAATTTTGTCCTGAACAAAAACCCCGCCCGCGGCCTGTCAACACGATCGCCCGCACCGACTGGCTTTTTTCCGCCTGCTTCACCGCAGCCGTCAGTCCCTCCAACATTTCGTCGGTGAGAGCATTCAGCGTCTCCGGGTTGTTCAAGGCGATTGTTGCCACGCTCTCCTCAACAATAAACTCTACCGATTGATCGGACATATCCTGCCCCTTTCCACCACTTTAAGCATCCGATAACGCCTGCATCCAATATCCCACACGATATGCCGCTTTTTCCATAAGAGCCGCCAGGGCTCGATGGGAATCACGTTCGTTGCGAGGGCGATCCAATACCGGGTAAACTCCCACCAAACCTGCATCGTACAATTCCGAGTGTCCTCGCCCTAAAGTTAGAGTTAAAGCCACCGCCGGCACGCCAGCATCGCGTGCCAATCCTGCCACTTTTCCTACGGCCCGTTGATGAGATAAAGAACTAAGCTCAGAACTCCCGGTGAATACCCAGTCACTCTGCCAAATTTTATCGCGAAGATCGCCCAGTGCCCCCAAATAATCCGCACCCGACATAAACTGCGCCCCTAAGAACCTGAGCGCTACACCAAGGCCGCCTCCAGCTCCAGTTCCCGCCACATCACCCAAGGGCAGTTGAATTTGCTCGCTTAATAAATCAACAAAGCGGCTGGCCGCGGCGGCAAGTCCCCCATGAATTAAGTCTAGTCGAAAATCTTCTTGCTGAATACGTTGGCTCCATGGGAACAAGCAATCTGTCAAAGCCAATAAGGGGACTGCGGGCGGGCTAAAAGAGGAGCCGTCCATAGAACTGACGCCCAGCAGGGAACGGGTTCCAGGGCGTAAAGATTCGCCTAAAGCGCCACGCATGGTTACTCCAAAAGATTCCAACACGCCCATCCCGATGTCCGCGGTCAGCACATCGCCCGCCGCAACCACAATTCGCGAAGGTTTGCGCCGCAACAAACAGTGCAGCATCTCCCCTAAAGGAGCACTGTTAAGGTAACAGTCGGGTAAAACCGAAGGTCCATCTGGAGGGCCCAACACATCGCTGGCATTAAAAATGGCGGTGCCATCCGGCAACAAACCCCACTTGACGTCGCGAGGACGCCGGTTGGGAACGGAAATAGTTTCGTGATATATGCGCCCGTGCGCTATCCGCACGGCCAGATCGGTGGTGCCAATACCGCCGCTGGCAAGCGGATAGGTTGAAACCTCAAAATGCGATGACACCAGAAGGAGCCCGCGCATCATAGCCTGCGCAACTGCCTGCGCTTTCATGGAGGGATAAAAGCTTTCCGGAGCGACCAATATCCGCATTATCGCGTCTCTTTCGGAAACGATTCCGTCAAGAAAAATGGAGCTGGCGGTCGGACTTGAACCGACGACCTGCGGTTTACGAAACCGCTGCTCTACCGACTGAGCTACGCCAGCAATCGGACTCGATTATACTATGACCGAGCGGGGCCGTTCAAGGGTTCAAACATGAGGGAATCGGCAACATATCCTGAATAGCGGAAGACAATCGACCTAAATCGGCCCCACCCAACGTTCATCGCATCATCGAAAGGCGGCCGCGAGATAGCGGAATTTTAATCCGGCCTGTTTGGTATACTCCTGTAGTTTCTTCACCGTTTCCAAACTGGCCGTCCCCGTGGGTGAAACGCCCACCAGGGTTTGAAATTTCTTTACGGCTTCTTCGACGTCAGACGTATAGACTCCCTCCATCGGGCCAGAATATACCTTAGCCAAGCGCAAAAGCCGCTGCAGTTCTACCACGTCCTGCCCAATGGACCGAGGCGCCATGGGACGGCGAATATTGGCAAAGGGCGCATATCCTTCAATAATGACTGGTGTGTGAATCGCTACGGAAGCATATAGTTGTTCTACATCATGGTTTCGCATGCGAAAACACCCATGCGACGCAACCGTACCCACCGTCCATGGTTTATTGGTTCCATGAATGCCATAAATTCCCCAGGGCACGGAAATACGCATCCAGCGGGTGCCAAACCCATCACCCCAAATCGCCTTTTGAGTAATGGTAAATTCTCCGCGGGGGCTCTTGGTATCGGGCTTTCCCACCGCCACGGGATATGTCTTTACTAACTTGTTGTCTCGATATAAAGAAAGCTGATGCCGAGGGACATCAATCACGATTTTGGTATCCGGCACACTGGCGCCGTAGGCCTTTACCCCTAAAAACTCTACAATTCCCGATACAAAAACCGCCAACACCACAGTCGCCAACAACATTGCCAACCAGACCCAAAAGCGTTTCACAGCATTACCTCCCAGCTCGCCCACAAGGTGGCCGCCAGCCAAAAGGCCGCCATAACTTTCGCGGTGGGAAAGTCTAAAAGCGCCCACATGGTCCCGCTGCCAAACCATGTGGTAAAGGCCCCCGCCGGCATAACCACGATGAGCAAGGAAGGGAGACCGTGTACAATCAACCGGGTCCGGTCAACCCGTATTTGCAGACCACGCTGAGCGTAATTCCACAACCTCACAGCCTCTACCATACCCAACACTGCCACCGGCCAAACAACCATTTGCACCACCATCCACTCGGGGCGCTCGTCGATGGGCAAGTCTCGAAATCCCCACGTTACCACCACCAACCCAAAAATCATCAACACAGCCGAGGAAACGGTAATCGTCCGGCGCAGCATATGACTCCCTCCCCATACGCCCTCCACAATCAGGGGAAATATATGACTCGTCCATTAAATCTAGACCAGGTGAGCGGGAACGCACCGATAGCCGGGAGGTCATCAAGGATTCGACAAGGCCAATCGCAGCGGCCATGAACGCCATTACCACGTCCGGCAGCGCGCAGCGTCTATGCGCATCGGCAGCTGTTGTTCAAACCAGGCAAGTATACATACCCGGTCACCCAATCGCGGTATTTGCGGTAGGGCCTCGCTTGGGGTTATTTGAACCATCTCCGTGGCCATGCCAGATGTTTTGGCCAGTAAATACGTGGGCTATGATGACGCGCTCCGACAAAAAGAAAAACGCGGCGGTAAACTTTATGGTGTTAATTTGGGGACAAACCCAAAGCGCGAACTATCCGTATTGACGAGGTCTGTGTAACATTTTGCCACGAGTGAGATGGTCATTGGCCGCCAACACCCGACCGGGTATTAATGGAGCCCGCGGAAGCCAACACGCCTGATAACTCGGGCATTAAATAAGTAAAGTCTCCCGTCCGCGTTGTTAAAGCGGCGAGGTTTAGGTAAGCTTCCAGAGAATTCAACTCGTGCCAGTTTGACCATCATGATAAAGAAATAAAGCCTTAACATTGAGCCCTCCCGACGGAAGTGCTTGAACCGCTAGTTCCGCCCCATGAGCAACGGCAATGGCTCGAACAATAGAAAGACCAAGTCCGTGCCCGTCCAACTGATTAGTTTTAGCGCTCTCTAGTCGTTGAAAAGGCTGAAGCAGTCTTTCTACGGCATCGGCGGGAACAACGAGCCCAGTATTGCGTATGGCAAAATACGCCTTTCCCTCTTCGTGCCCGGTAGAAATGTGAATCTGCCCGTGGGCCACATTGTAGCGAATGGCGTTATCCACAAGGTTCCCTATCATCCGCTCTACGAGATTGGTATCACCCAGTGTCCATGATGCTTTAAGGTTGGTGCGCAAAGTAATGTTCATGGAAAGAATATCGCCTTGCCGCAATTCAAGCACTTTAGCTGCCAGAACAGCCAGGTTTAACGCCTCGCGTTCCTCTAGCCCCCGCTCACTACTCGCCAGCGTCAGAAGCGCGTCGATAAGATGTTCGTGCTGGGCCTCGAGAGCCAAGACCTCTTCACAGGCGGCACGAAGCTCTTGCGAGGTCGCCTTCGGATCACGGAGCGCCACCTGAAGTAAGGTGCGTTCCAACGTAAGAGGTGTGCGCAACTCATGCGAGGCATTGGCCACAAAACGGCGCTGGGCCTCAAAGGCGGATTCCAGGCGCCCCAGCAAGTCATCCAAGGTATCCCCCAGTTCTTTGAACTCATCGTCGGGACCTAACACCGCCAACCGCTCATAAAGATTTTGAGCGGAAATGCGACGGGCAGCGGCTGTCATGAGCCGCAGCGGGCGCAATACCCGTCCAGCCGCAAACCACCCTAATACAACCGCGGCGACAACCATAACGGCCATAGCCACGCCAGAATAAATCAGAAGCTGATGCAAATCGAGGGCCTTCTGCTGGCCGGCTACAACCTGCAGCGACTGGCGGACAACCCCATTCGGAACAGGAAGTCCGGGAGCAGGCCGCGTCACCACCAACCCACGCGGACCTTCAACCACCAAAAGCGTACCTCCACCAGGCTTAGCCGGTACAGGCTCAAACCGATACTGAAGTTCCGCCGCTGTGGCGTGGCTGACTAAACCGTAGGTCAAAGCCAACAGCGCGGCACTTAACAGGATAAACAACAAGGAATAAATCAGCGTTAAGCGCAGCCGGGCCGTGGGCCGAAATCGCCGCCATAATCTCATAAGCGATAGCCGCCCTCGCGGACCGTCATAATGATGGGGGGATCGCCTAGCTTGGTGCGAAGTCTGCCTACTGTCGTCTTAACCGTGGTCGTAAAAGGGTCAGTGGCAGCATCCCATACATGCTCCAACAATTCTTCCGTCGAGATAACGCGGCCGTTGGCCTCGAGAAGATATTCCAACACGGCAAATTCCTTGGGACTAAGCGACAGACGGCGCCCACTGCGCAGCACCACGCGCCGGGCTGGATCTAGAGTCAAATCACCATGCCGCAGGGTAGGGAGAGAAGAGATTCCGGTGCGGCGACCCAATGCTCGTATACGAGCGACCAATTCACCAAAGTCGAATGGTTTAGGGAGATAATCATCAGCTCCTAATCCCAGCCCCTCAATACGGTCTAAAACCGTGCTGGCCGCCGTCAACATTAAAATTCGGCTAGAACAGCCTTCCCCCAGCAACAGCTCTAAAACCTCGTCCCCGGACAATCCCGGCAGGCCTCGGTCAAGGATAATGACATCGTAGGTTACTGACTGAGCCCGCGCTACCGCGCTCTCCCCATTAAGGGAAACATCCACGGCCATGCCCTCGCGACGAAGTCCGGTAGCGATAGCCGCGGCCAACCGCTCTTGATCGTCCACTACTAGCACGCGCATAACTTTGATCCTCGCTTTTGAGATGGAGTACGCAGTTAAGGTATTATCCTTTTTAGGATAACATCGGCAAAGTGACAATTTGGTAACAGAGTCCGATACCGTGTTGTCACCAATAAAATTGTACAACAGTTGTGGGAGTTGACACTCCGGACGGTCCGCGGCCACCGCCGCAGCGTCAAGCTTTTAAAGGAGAGTGAATGGCTATGATTAAAAGCCTTGCTTTGGCAGCAGGCACTATGCTATTGAGTGGTGGTGCCCTCGCCCTACATGGGACCTCCACACCCCCCATGAGCTCCACCAGGGAGGTTTTTGCCACTGGGGTTCGGGCCCCCAGCCCAAGCCTAAACATGGCAACGAGTACCGGTGAGTCCATATCCGTCAACCTTAATAGTGGGCTCCTCCAGATTGACGGAGGCAATGGCACCGTGCAAGTAAATATCCTTGCGGATGCGGCCCAGGCTTTGGGTATGACGATGAACAACCTACGAACTGATTTGCAATCCGGTACGGGATTGGCCAAATTAGCCTCACAAAATGGCTCATCAGCCGCCGCGTTGGAAGCCACCCTCACCCAAGACGTCACGACCGCTATCACTAACGCCGTGAATAGCGGGTCTCTTAGCAGCAGCCAAGCCTCAGGGATAGAACAACACTTGAGCAAGATGATTGATGGACTCGTTACGGGAATTCCTCCCGGACCTGCCCAAATGTTTGGGGGACCTGGCGGGGCGGTGCACTTTGATTTGCTGGCGGACGCCGCGAAAGCGCTGGGATTGTCGACCAGTACCCTGCAATCGGATCTACAGTCGGGCAGCACGCTGGCGACTCTCGCCGCGCAAAACGGCTCATCAGCCACCGCGTTGGAAGCCACCCTCACCCAAGACATCACCACCGCCATTACTAATGCCGTGAATAGCGGCTCTCTCACCAGCGGTCAAGCCACGAAACTGGAGCAACGTCTGAGCCCAATGATTGACGGGCTCGTCACGGGAACCCTTCCCGCCCCTATTGCGATCGCAACCGATGGGGGTCCCGGTCAATTCTTCGTCAAAATGGGGCTCGGATCGCTGGCGGTGGGAGGACCTGGCGGGGCGGTGCACTTCAATTTGCTGGCGGACGCCGCGAAAGTGCTGGGATTGTCGACCAGTACCCTGCAATCGGACCTGCAATCCGGCAGCACGCTGGCGACTCTCGCCGCGCAAAACGGCTCATCAGCCACCGCGTTGGAAGCCACCCTCACCCAAGACATCACCACCGCCATTACTAATGCCGTGAATAG